>NZ_AJFC01000090.1:0-5822 GCF_000256505.1 Rhodococcus sp. P14
CACGCCACCACCACCCGTGACATCTCCGTCGGCGCCGGCCTGAGCCCGGCCGCGCTGTACGTGCACTTCAAGTCCAAGGAGGAGGTGCTGTTCGAGGTCAGCCGCATCGGGCATCAGCACGTCCTCGACGCCGTCGTCGCCGCCGCCGCCTCCGCCACCGACCCGGCCGGCCGGATGCGGGCGATCGTGGACGGCTTCGTCCGCACCCACGCGGTGCACCACACCGTCTGCCGGGTGTCGCAGTACGAACTGCACGCCCTCACCCCGGAGCACTACCGGACGATCGCCGCGATCCGCCGCGACACCGATGCTGTGATCCGCGCCGAGATCGAGCACGGCATCGCGGCCGGGGCCTTCGCCGTCCGGGACGTGCCGACCACCGCCCTGGCGATCCTGTCGCTCGGCATCGACGTCGCCCGCTGGTACCAGCCCGGCCGCATCGACGTCGACGCCCTGGCCGGGAACTACGTCGAGCTCGTCCTCGGCATGCTCGGCGCGGGCACAATGCAGGGGTGACCGCACCAGCCACCGTCCTCGTCGTCGACGACGACGAGGACGTCCTGTCCTCCCTGCAGCGGGGGCTGCGCCTGTCCGGATTCGACGTGCTCACCGCCGCGACCGGGACACAGGCGCTCGAGGTCGTCGCGCGCCGGCGGCCGGACGCGATGGTGCTCGACATGAACATGCCGGTCCTCGACGGCACGGGGGTGGTCACCGCTCTGCGCTCGAACGGCAACGACATCCCGATCTGTGTGCTCAGCGCCCGCAGCACCGTCGGCGACCGCATCGCGGGACTCGAGTCCGGCGCCGACGACTACCTGACGAAGCCGTTCGTGCTCGCCGAGCTCGTGGCACGGATCCGGGCGATGCTGCGGCGCAGCGCGCCCGGCACCCCCGGCGCCGGCTCCGTCGTCCGGGCCGGCGGGCTCGAGCTCGACACCGCGGGCCGCCGGGCGCGCATCGACGGCACCGAGGTGGAGCTGACCAAGCGCGAGTTCGAACTGCTCGAGGTGCTCGCCCGCAACGCGGGCATCGTCCTGAGCCGCGACCGGCTGCTGGCCCTCGTGTGGGGCTACGACTTCGACGCGGACACCAACGTCGTCGACGTGTTCGTCGGGTACCTGCGCCGCAAACTCGAGGCCGGGGGGCGGCCGCGGCTGCTGCACACCGTGCGCGGGGTGGGCTTCGTGCTGCGGGATGCGGCGTGACGCACCGCTTCTCGCTGCGGGCGCGGGTCGCCGCGGCCACCGCGCTCGGCACCACGCTCGTCGTCGCGGTGCTGGGTGTGCTCGTCGCCCTGGCCATCACCCGGAACAACCTCGCGCAGCTCGACCGCCGCCTCGAGACGGCCACGCAGGTACTGGTCGCCAATGCCGGGACCGCCGGCCTGTTCCTGCCCGCGCTGGGTGACGCCGGAGCCTTCGCCGTCACCATCCGCACCGAATCCGGAGGGCTGCTCAGCAGCACCCCGACCGAACTACCCGCCCTCTCCCCCGGCGCCCACACCGTCGATCTCGGCGGCACCGCCTACCGGACGTACACCGCGCCGACCGACCGGCTGCCCTCGCTCCTGTCCGTCGCGGTGCCCTATGCCGAGGCGCAGGACATCACGACCGAGCAGCACCGGCAGCTCGCCGTCGCCGGTGCGATCGCCGTCGCGGTCGCGACGGCCCTCGGCTGGATCTTCGGGGGCCGCGCCGTGCGACCCCTGGTCGACCTCACCCGCCGGATCGTGGCCCGCGCACCCACCCTCGAGCCGCGGCGCTCCGGCATCCGCGAGGCCGACGAACTCGCTGCCGCAGCCGGCGACATGCTCAGCGACGTCGCCCGCGCCCAGGCCGCCACCGACGCCGCTCTCGCCACGGCGCGGGACTTCGCGGCCGCCGCCGCTCACGAGCTGCGGACCCCGCTGACCGCGATGCGCACCGACCTCGAGGTCCTCTCCACCCTGGACCCGGCCGGTGACGTCCTGAGCGCCGAGGAACGCACCGAGATCCTCGGCGACCTCACCCGGATGCAGAGCCGTGTCGAATCCACGCTCGACGACCTCGAGCGGCTCGCCCGCGGTGATCTGTCCACCTCGCGGGACTTCGTGCCCACCGACCCGGTGGAGATCTGCGACGCCGCGGCCGCCGACGCGACGAGCCGGCATCCCGGCGTGCAGATCGAGGTGGTCGGCGAGACGGGGCGCGAGATCCGGGCGCTGCCGAGCGGGCTGCGGCTCGTCGTCGACAATGCCGTGGCCAACTCGGTACGGCACGGCCGCGCCCGCCGGATCCGGCTGGCGGTCACCGCCGACGGCACCGACACCGTGCTCACCGTCGACGACGACGGCCGCGGGGTGCCGGCCGGGGAGCGCGGCGCGGTGTTCGAACGGTTCCGCCGGGGCAGCGGCGCCGCCCGGGGCGGTTCGGGGCTGGGCCTGGCGCTCGTGGCGCAGCAGGCGGCGTTGCACGGCGGTACGGCGCGGCTGGAGGAGAGCCCGCTCGGCGGGGCGCGGCTGACGGTGCGGTTCGCCGCGGGGTGACCGTATTCCACCCCTCGGGTCCCTACGACACGGGACGGGGCGGGCGCAGGATCGTATGCATCCCCTCCACCGATCCCAGGAGATCCGAATGTCGAAGAGCCGCAAGCTGATCGTCACCGCCGCGCTGATCGCCCTGCCCGTCTTCGGCGGCGCCGGGACGGCGGCCGCGTCCTCGGACCACCACGACGACCACGATCGCCACGACCGTCGCGACCGTGGTTGCGCGATCACGCATTTCGACCGGAACGGCAAATTCCTGCGCACCGAGTTCCGCAGCCCCGGGTCCCGGTTCGACGGGCGGATCTGCCGCAGCGACGATCAGTGGCACTTCCTCGACAGCGGCGACATCGCCCCCACTCCCTTCGTCCGGCACTGACCCACCGGGACCCCCGGATGCGACGGAGCCCCGCAGCGCGAAAAGCGGTGCGGGGCTCCGGCCGTGCGCAGACCTACTCGGTGCCGAGGAGGTCGATGACGAAGACGAGGGTCTTGCCGCCGAGCGGGTGCCCGGACCCGGCCGGACCGTAGGCGAGCTGCGGGGGCACCGTCAGCTTGCGGCGACCGCCGACCTTCATGCCGGGGATGCCCTCCTGCCAGCCGGGAATGAGGCGGCCGAGCGGGAACTTGACGGACTCGCCGCGGGCGAACGACGAGTCGAACACGTCGTTCGTGTCGTACTCGACGCCGTGGTAGTGCACGTCGACGACCGCACCGGGCTGCGCCTCGGTGCCGTCACCGACGGTGATGTCCTCGATCACGAGTTCGGCGGGAGCCGGCCCGGTGGCCGGTTCGATCTCCGGCACCTCGGGCTTGGCCTCCACGCCGAGCAGGTCGATGACGAACACCAGGGTCTTGCCGGCGAGGCGGTGCCCCGAACCGGCCGGGCCGTACGCCATCTCCGGCGGGATCGTCAGCTGACGGCGGCCACCGACCCGCATGCCGGGGATGCCCTCCTGCCAGCCGGCGATCAGGCCGCTGAGCGGGAAGGTGATGGACTCGCCCCGGCTCCACGACGAGTCGAACTCCTCGCCGGAGTCGAACTCGACGCCGACATAGTGGACCTCGACCTTGGCCCCGGGCGTCGCCTCGGCGCCGTCGCCGACGGTGAGGTCCTTGACGACCAGACCGGTCGGGGCGGGGCCTTCCTGGAATTCGATCTCGGGCTTGCTACTCATGTATCGGTCTTCCGGTAGGGGACGGGTCAGCGCGCGTCGATGCTGCTGTAGTCGCGCTCGGTGTAACCGGTGTAGATCTGCCGCGGGCGGCCGATCTTGAGGGTCGGGTCGGAGTGCATCTCGCGCCAGTGCGCGATCCAGCCCGGGAGGCGGCCGAGCGCGAACAGCACCGTGAACATCCGGGTGGGGAAGCCCATCGCCCGGTAGATCAGGCCGGTGTAGAAGTCGACGTTCGGGTACAGCTTGCGCTCGATGAAGTAGTCGTCGGTGAGCGCGGCCTCCTCGAGGGCCTGCGCGATCTGCAGCAGATCGTCGTCGCCACCCAGCTTGGCGAGCAGGCTGTCGGCGGTCTTCTTCACGATCGCCGCGCGCGGGTCGTAGTTCCGGTAGACGCGGTGTCCGAAGCCCATGAGCTTGACGCCGTCTTCCTTGTTCTTGACCTTGCGGACGAACTCCTTGACGTCGCCGCCGCCGGTCTTGATCGCGTCGAGCATCTCGAGCACGGCCTGGTTGGCGCCGCCGTGCAGCGGGCCCCACAGCGCGTTGATGCCGCCGGAGATCGAGGTGAACAGGTTGGCGTCGGACGAACCGACGAGGCGCACCGTGGAGGTCGAGCAGTTCTGCTCGTGGTCGGCGTGCAGGATCAGCAGCATGTCGAGGGCCTGGGCGATCTCGGGATCGACCTGGTACGGCTCGGCCGGGAAACCGAAGGTCATGCGCAGGAAGTTCTCGACCAGGTTCAGCGAGTTGTCCGGGTACAGGAACGGCTGGCCGACCGACTTCTTGTAGGCGTAGGCCGCGATGGTCGGCAGCTTGGCCATCAGCCGGATGGTGGACAGCTCCACCTGCTCCGGGTCGTCGGGATCGAGCGCATCCTGGTAGTACGCCGAGAGCGCGTTGACGGCGCTGGAGACGACGGGCATCGGGTGCGCGTTGCGCGGGAAGCCGTCGAAGAAGCGCTTGAGATCCTCGTGCAGCAGCGTGTGCCGGCGGATCTTGTCGGTGAAGACCTCGAGCTGCTCCGCGGTGGGCAGCTCGCCGTAGATCAGCAGGTAGCTGACCTCGATGAAGGTGGACTTCTCCGCCAGCTGCTCGATGGGGTATCCGCGGTAGCGCAGGATGCCTTTCTCCCCGTCGATGAAGGTGATGGCCGACGTGGTGGAGGCGGTGTTGACGAAACCGGGGTCAAGGGTGGTGTACCCGGTCTCTGCAAGGAGCTTGCCCAGCTCGATGCCGTCGTTGCCTTCCGTCGCCTTGGCGATAGACATTGTGTGCTCGCCACCGGGGTAGCTGAGGGTGGGTCGGGTGTCATTCTCAGCGGGCACGAAGGATCCCTCTCAAGCTCAGATCAACGCGATTCTTCCGAACATTCACGTAGAACCTAGCCCTTGCGCAGGCCATGTGCCCAGGGAGGGTCCGTCGAAGGTCCCCGATCGGGCCGGCGCGGCGCCGCGCCGCGCGCACGCCGGAGCGTCCGAATGCCCCCTCCGGCACGGCGCTCACCTGCGTCGATATTGCATATCACGTTCCCGCCGCCGGCGCGGTGAGCACCCGTCCGCGTGTCCGGGCAGCGGCGCACCGGCGGTGCAGGATCCCGTCCTGCGGACGGCGGTGCAGGATCCCGTCATGCGGACGGCAGGGCGGTCAGGCCCCACCGACCCGTCCACGTCTGCCCGGGTTGCAGCACGACGAGATCGATGCCGAGGTTGAAGGCGTCCGGCGGGCACGTCATCGGTTCGAGCGCCAGCGCCCGCCCCCGTCCCGGATACTCGAGTTCGGGGACGGCGCCGGCGGTGAACACCTGCAGCCAGCCGAACTCGCGCCCGGCCCACAACCGCACCCCCCGCCCGTCCGGGCCCCGCAGGTCGTGCCGGGACCGGCCGTCCACGTCCACGTCCAGCGCGCTGTACGGAAGGTCGAGCTCGACTCCGCGCAGCGGCCGCGGCGAGGTGAAGTCGAACTCGGTGCCCTCGACCGGCTGCGAGTACGCGTTCGGCAGTCCGCGCCCGGGATCGAGCGGCAGCCGGGTGCCGGCGGCCAGGCGGAGCGTGCACTCGTCGAGCGGCGCGGCGCCTGCCCGGACGTACGGATGCACGCCGAGCCCGAACGGCGAGGGGTAG
>NZ_AJFC01000091.1:0-3798 GCF_000256505.1 Rhodococcus sp. P14
GACGGTGAGGCCGTCGTCGCCCACCTCGTGGGTCACGGTGAGCCGCAGCTGGTACGGCCACCCCTTGTGCAGTCCCACGTCCAGCTTCTGCTCGACGCGGAAGTCGTTGTGGGAAACCAGGACCCAGTCTCGATGCCAGGCGAATCCGTGCACCGCGTTGCCGCGTTCGGGTTCGGTGAGCGCGAGCTGATGCTCGATGCCGTCGAAGTAGAAGTGCCCGTCCCGGATGCGGTTCGGCCACGGGGCGAGCACCGTGCCGGAGCGCAGCGGGGGCCGCTCGTTCGCCGGCCAGCTCTCCGTCAGCGGGTACGGCCCGTCCGGCGATTCGTGCTCGAGTGCCCGCAGCGCCGCCCCCGAGCTGGATACCTCCGCGCGGTACCCGCCCCTTCGGATCCGGTAGTTCGTCGGATCGGACATGGGCCCAGTCTCCCGCGGACGGGCGCGGCAGGTCGGGGATTCGCCGATCACGGCGGCGACCTCGCCGATCGCGGTGGTGTCACCGAGCCGGATCGGGCCGCCGGTGCGCCTCCGCGCCTACGATGACCGGATGCGACTGCGCCTCGGCCGCCCGGATCTCGCCGCCTACGCCGACCGGTTCGACGTCCCCGCCGCGACGGCGGCGTCCCGCCCGGCCGTGACGTTCCTCGGGGTGTCCACCCTGCTCGTCGACGACGGCACCGACGCGCTGCTGACCGACGGCTTCTTCACCCGCCCGGGTCTCGGCGCCGTCGCGCTGGGTCGGCTCGCACCCGACCCGGCCCGGATCGACGCGTGCCTGACCCGGGCCGGCGCGACGCGGCTCGCGGCCGTCCTGCCCGTCCACAGCCACTTCGACCACGTGCTCGACTCCGCGGCCGTCGCCGAGCGGACGGGCGCGGTGCTCGTCGGCGGCGAATCGACGGCGAACGTCGGGCGCGGGCACGGCCTCCCGCCGGAGCGGATCGTCGTCGCCACGCCCGGCGAGCCGCTGCGGTTCGGCGGGGTCACCGTCACGCTCGTCGCGTCCGAGCACTGTCCGCCGGACCGGTACCCGGGCACGATCGACGCGCCCGTCGTCCCGCCCGCGCGGGCCGGGAGCTATCGGTGCGGCGAGGCGTGGTCGACGTTCGTCGCGCACGCCGACGGCCGGTCCCTGCTGATCCAGGGCAGCGCCGGTTTCCGGCCCGGGGCGCTGGTCGGCCGGCGCGCGGAGGTCGTCTATCTCGGCGTCGGCCAACTCGGGGTGCAGAGCGAGGAGTACATCCGCAGCTACTGGGCGGAGACCGTCGGCACGGTCGGAGCGCGACGGGTGGTGCTCGTGCACTGGGACGACTTCTTCCGCCCGCTCGACCGGCCGCTGCGCGCGCTGCCCTACGCCGGGGACGATCTCGACGTCACCATGCGGGTCCTCGGCCGGCTCGCCGAGCGCGACGGGGTGGAGCTGCATCTGCCGCAGGTGTGGCGGCGCGAGGATCCGTGGCGGTGACGGATTTCCGTACCCGAGACCATCCGGGCACCCCGAGGGAGCAGGCGGTCCGGCCCCGATCGGTGAGAGGTGGGGACGGGTTCCGCGAATGTGCCGGTGGTCATCCGCCCGCAGTGTGAGTGGCCGCGAAGACGATGAACACCACGAACAGCGCCGCGATACCCAGGACCGCGCCCGCCAGGGCCTCCCCGTGGTTCGTCGCCGACCCCTTGTCCACCCCGTCCAGGCCGACCCAGCCGCACACCACCGCAGCCAGTCCCGCGGGGATCGTGACCAGATCACCGAGGAAGGGGACGAAGGCGCACCCTGCGGCGACGATGCCCGCGACGAGGGCTGCGGTCCCCGCTCCGTTGCGGTCCGGCGATCGGACGAAACGATTCGATGGCATACCGGCTCCCGCGTCAGGGTGTGCGATCACGTCCGTCCATCGTGCCCTGCCCGCGTGGATACCGCATGTGCCCCGTCGGTGGACGGGTCAGTGGATCGTGCGGTCCACCCGGTACCGCACGAAGGCGGGGAAGGCGAGCACACACACCAGCACACCGGCCACGACGAGGACCCCGCCGCCCGCCGCGGCGACCGCGGTGCCCACCAGCGCCGCCGCCCCGCCGTGCAGGACGTCGCCGATGCGGGGTCCGCCGGCGACGACGACGATGAACACGCCCTGCAGCCGGCCCCGCATCTCGTCGGTGGCGACGGACTGCAGCATCGTCGAGCGGAACGCCGCGGAGACCATGTCGACCGCGCCGCCGAACGCGAGGAACGCCAGGGCGATCCACAGCCACACCGCGGTGCCGCCCGGTTCGGCGAGGCCCACCGCGACGCCGAAGCCGACCATCGCCAGACCCCAGGCGACGATGCACACGATCACCGCGAGCCCCTGCCGGCGCACCCGTGGCAACCAGCCGGAGAACACCCCGCCGAGCACCGCACCGGCCGACATCGCGGCGAACAGCAGCCCGAGCGCGAACCCGCCCTCGGCGGGGTCACCGAACGAGTCGTGCGCGATCTGCGGGAACAGGGCCCGCGGCATGCCGAACACCATCGCGACGATGTCGACGACGAACGAGGCGAGCAGGATCTTCTGGGTGGAGAGGTAACGGAACCCGTCGAGCACCTCGCGCAGGCCGGCACGCCGGGCCTGCCCGGTCGGCGGGATCGGCGGCAGCGCGAGCACCGCCCACAGGGTCGCGAGCAGTGCGACGGTGTCGATCAGGTACAGGGTGGGCAGACCGAGCACGGGGATCAGGGCGCCCGCGAGCAGCGGCCCGGCGATCGCCCCGAATTGCATCACCGTCATGTTCAGCGAATTGGCGGCGGCCAGTTGGCCGTTCGGGATGAGCCGCGGGATCACCGCGCCGCGGGTGGGCTGATTGACCGCGAAGCAGGCCTGCTGCAGCGACAACAGCACCAGCACCAGCCACACGTTCGCCAGGCCCGCGGCGGCCTGCGCCCACAGCAGCAGCGACGTCACGCCCATGCCGAGCGTGGTGAATGTGAGCAGCCGGCGCCGGTCCATCACGTCGGCCAACGCACCGCCCCACAGCCCGAACACCACGAGCGGGACGAGGGCGAACACACCGGTCAGACCCACGTACGCCGAGCTGCGGGTGATCTCGTAGATCTGTTGCGGCACCGCGACGACGCTGAGCTGGGCGCCGACGACCGTGACGATGCCGGCGGTCCACAACCGACGGTAGTCGCGGTTCTCGAGCGGCGTGGTGTCGGCGAGCAGCCGCCTCACGGCTGCAGACGCTCGGTGAGCCACCGCCCGTCGACCAGCCGGGTCCGCACCCGGTTGTGCAGACGGTTGGGCCGGCCCTGCCAGAACTCGACCGACTCGGGGCGGATCCGCAGTCCACCCCAGTGCGGCGGCACCGGGATCTCGGCGTCCATGCCGTAGCGCTCGGCGACCTCGACGAGCGCATGCTCGAGCGCCGCCCGGGACTCGATCGGCCGGGACTGCTGCGAGGCCCACGCGCCGAGGCGGGAGCCGCGAGGCCGGGAGTGCCAGTACTCGGCGGTCTCCTGCGCGCCGACCCGCTCGACGGGCCCGCGGACGGTGACCTGGCGGAAGATCGGGACCCAGGTGAACGTGGCCGACGCATAGGGCGTCGCGGCGAGTTGCCGGCCCTTGTCGGAGTCGTAGTTGGTGAAGAAGGCGACCCCGTCCGCGTCGACTCCCTTGCACAGCACGGTGCGGGTCACGGGCCGACCGTGCTCGTCGACGGTGCCGAGGACCATCGCATTCGGTTCGGGCAGTCCTGCCGCGGCGGCGTCGAGGAGCCAGCGGCGCAGCACCGGCAGGCCGCCGGCGGGGGGGCACCCCGGGT
>NZ_AJFC01000092.1:0-750 GCF_000256505.1 Rhodococcus sp. P14
AGCCACTCGGGTTCGAGATCCTCGTCGACGGCGGACGCGCCCTGAGGGCCGGCAGGGGTGTAGTCGACACGCATCGACGCCAGATCGGCGTGCTCGTCCGCACTCGGAGGCAGCCCCTCGGCGTTCTCGGCGCCGGGCCGTGGATCGGTGGACACGATGCTGGACACTACTCCCGGGTATCCGGGCGCCGATCCTCCCGCCCGGGGGACTACAGTCGCACCGACGAACGGAGTGGGGCGCCGATCACATCCGCCGAGTCCCGCTTCACCGGCAGTGCTGCCCGGACCGGGTTGCACCGAACGAGGAGAGCCCAACCGTCATGGCATCGCGCGCGTCTGTACCCGAGGATTTCGTCGCCGGCCTCGAAGGCGTGGTCGCCTTCACCAGTGATATCGCCGAACCCGACAAGGACGGCGGTTCGCTGCGCTACCGCGGCGTCGACATCGAGGATCTCGTCACGCGCGGGGTCACGTTCGGGGACGTGTGGGCCCTGCTGGTCGACGGCAGGTTCGGCCAGGGCCTGCCCCCGGCCGAGCCGTTCCCCCCGCCGATCCACACCGGCGACGTCCGTGTCGACGTCCAGGCCGGCCTGGCGATGCTCGCCCCCATCTGGGGCTTCGAGCCGCTGCTCGACATCGACGACGCCACCGCGCGGGAGAACCTCGCCCGCGCCGCCGTGATGGCCCTGTCGTACGTCGCGCAGTCCGCGCGCGGCATCTATCAGCCCGCCGTGCCGCAGAAGCGCATCGA
>NZ_AJFC01000093.1:0-5159 GCF_000256505.1 Rhodococcus sp. P14
CTTCAGACCCTGCGACACCACGAACTCCTACCCGTCTACGTTTCTCAGCCGGGTTCGAGTATGCCCAGCCGACTGTGACGGGCGCGACGTCACGTCTCGAATTCGGCCGGATGCAGATGCGGTTGCCAGTCGTAGACGACGCTGGTGCGCAGGAGGATGTCCTGCAGAGACCGCCGGCGCCGGTCCACCGCCACCCACAGCAACCCGAAGCCGAACATCACGCACAGCCAGGCCCGCGCCGCGGAACGAATCCCCCCGACGAGGTCGCCGTTGCGGCTGACCACCCGTAGCCCCATCACCACCGCGCCGAGTGTTCGTCCCGTCGTCGCCCAGCACGCCGTCAGGTACACCACCGCGACAACGACGAACACGGCGACGGACAGCAGGATCTGTGCGTCCGGGAGGGTGAACTCCTGCGGCGAGAACAGCAGTCGCGCGAACAGCACGGCCAGGTAGATCCCGCCCATCACCGTGAGCACCACGCCGAGGTCGACGGCAGCCGCGATACCCCGCGTGACGATCCCCGCCGGCCCGTGCGGCTGCCCGCCGCCGGTCACGCGGGTGCTTCCGGGGTTTCCGGCACGCGTCCGAAGAACCGCCCGACGAACCCGGACACCGCGTCGTCGGCGTGCATCCCTTGGCTGCGGACGCCGCGGACCGCCTCGGTGGACATGGACCCCGTCGACTCGCGGATGATGCTCGGCAGGTCGACCCCTTCGATCACCGCGTTCGCGAGGCCGACGAGGTCGACCCGCCCGATGATCGCGTCCACGTCGATCTTCGCCGCGAGCGCGTCCAGGTCGACGCGGTCGATGATCGCCTCGACGTCGATCTTCGCCGCGAGCGCGTCGAGGTCCACGCGGTCGACGATCGCCGCCACGTCCACTCGCGCGGCGACCGCGTCGATGTCGACGCGGGCCAGGATCGGTGCGATCGCGATGCGTGCCGCGACGGCGTCGATGTCCACCCGGTCGAGGATCCGCTCGATGTCGATCCCCTCCGCGAGGACGTCGAGGTCCACGTGGTCCCGCACGACAGCGGTGATGTCCACGACGTCCAGGGCCGCGTCCACCACCCTGCGCACCACGGTGTGCAGCACCCGGTCCGCGATCTCGTCCCCGGCGCGCAGGGTCTCGGCGCCGCGCGACTCGAGGGCGACGAGCGCCGGGTCCACACCCGGTAGCCGGCGCGCTGCGTCGACGCCGAACAGAAGCATGCGACGAATCCCGTCGCCCACGGTGGCCGCGGCCCCCACCGCCACGCGCACCGGGTCCGGGGCGGTCCTGCCGTTCATACCGATATCAAAGCCCTCCGGCGCCCGAAATGCACGTAGTTCCCGATCTGCGGGGGATCTCCGACCGGAACGTTCACGCGGATCGGTTCAGGACCCGAGCGGCCGGACGCGACGCCGGGGCGAATTCGACGGTGACGGACCGGGCTCCGGAGTACGCGAGGAGTGCCTGCACCGCCTCGGTGTACGGGCCCCGAGGGTCCGGGATCCGCCGGACATCCGGTACGGGAACGACGGGTGCCTCCGAAACGGGCAACAGGATCTCCGCGTCGAGCCGGCTGCGGCTCCCCTCGATCAGTAACCCTTCGGTGACCACCCGGCGCACCGGCACATCGTGCCGCCCCCGGACGTCGCCCACCACCAGTGCCACGTACTCGTCGTCGTCGACGACGACGGTGATCAGACGCCCTCGCCGGGTTCCGACCGTCAGCGGGACGTCCGAGACGAGCTCGGCGCCGGCCGGCGACCCGGACGATTCGGGGACCGGACATCTGTTGGTGTGCAGGATCATTCGTCGCCGGTTCCAGCTGAAGAACGGCTCGTCCATGACGTCCACGACTCTCGTTCCTCCTTCGCGCTGACGAGATGTGCTGTCTCCATCTTCGGCAGGAGGGGCGGTCGTGAACTGTCCCACATCCGGACACGGGTTCGCACCGTGCGAGCACCGGCGGCAGATTCGACGACCGGCGGGGGCCTACTCGCCGGTGAAACCGAACAGGGTCAGTTTCCGGTACAGCGACGACCGGGAGATTCCCAGGGCGCGCGCGGCGTGCACCCGGTTGCCACCGGTTTCCCGCAGGACCTTGGCGATGAGGTCCCGTTCGGCGGACTCGACCGCGTTGAGCTGCCGGCGCGGACCGTGCCGGCACCACTCGGGTAGGTCCTCGACCGTGATGGCACCGGCAGGCCGGTGCGCGACGGCGCAGCGCAGCGCCGCCTCGACCTCGTGGATGTTGCGCGGCCACGGATAGCGTGCCAGCACCCGCATGGCGTCGGGAGCGACGGTGCGGCTCTGCGATCCGGTGATCTTGCGGAGGACCTGGGCCACGACTCCTGCGATGTCGTCCGTGCGGTGTCGCAGGGCGGGAACGTGCACCGTCCGGTCGAGCGCCGCGAGCAGCGGGGCGAGGGTCTCGGAGGGCGGCTCCTCGGACTCCTCCATGGTGGCCACGACGAAGACGTGCTCGGCGACGGGTTCCGCCAGGGTCTCGGCCAGGGTGGTCGTGAGCGGGCCGGGCATCGCCTGGATGTTGCGCAGCACGTACAGGGTGGGGTTGGCGGAGGGCACCGTGAGCCCGGACAGATCGGTCTCGCTGCCGTCCACGAGGATGCTCCGCCCCCCGGCGTACAGGGAGTGGAAGATCTCGGACGCGAGAGAGGCCTTCCCCGTGCCCGGCTCGCCGGTGAGGAGCAGCTTCGCCCCGGCGGACAGGGCCTCCTCGATCTCGTCGCAGGCGCGCATCCACAGCGCGGAGGAACCGCTCGAGCGGAGACGATCCGTGCCGGCCGCGGCCAGACCGACCCGTCCGGAGTGCATGCGGTGCTCGCGAACGCGGTTCGGCACGGACGGCAGCGGTGCCGCGGACGCGGCCGCTTCGGAGACCTCCACGAGGTATCCGGCGGTGTCCTCGCCCGCCAGGATCCGGGTCGCCCGGACCCGGACGGACAGGCCGGTGCTCAGTTCGAGCAGTTCGTCGATTCGCGCGCGGTGCCCGATGACGTAGTCGACGTGTTCACCGACCCGGCGTTGGTCCTCCGGCGCGAGGAGGGTGTGGGCGAGCGGATTCGCGAGCGACATCGCGCTCCCGATCGCCATGAGGGCCGCCCCGCCGCGGGCGTCGGCGCGCACGAACGCGTCGAACAGCGCGTGCTGACGGGCGCTGCGGTCGCGGAACAGATTCTGTTCGATCTCCGCTGCCGCGGTCCGCACCACGGTCGTGAGCAGCGGCGACGAATGCTCGGTGAGGCAGCTGATGTCGATGACGCCGGCGACGCGTCCGCTGAACGGGTCCCGGATCGGTGCCCCGGAGCAGGCGAACGGCTGGAACCGTTCGTGGAAGTGCTCGGCGCCCTCGATCTGCACGGCCCGCCCGGATTCGAGCACCGTGCCGACGCCGTTCGTGCCGATCTGACCCTCGTTGTAGTCGAAGCCCGGTGCGAGCGAGACGTGGTCGAGCAGCCGTCCGATGGCCCGGGCACCGTCGAGGCGCATCAGCACCTGCGCCTTGGCGTCGGTCAGGGCGATGCTCACCGGGACGTCGACGGTCTCCTCCGCGAGCCGGTCCAGGACCGGCAGCGAGCACTGGACCAGGCGGGAGGCCCGGTCGACCTCACCCGCGAACCGGACCTCCCCACCGGACGGGCGGACGCCCGCCGCGGCGGAGCGTCGCCACGACGCGGACACGACGGACGAGACCAGCGAATCGTCCGGTTCGCCGGAGTCGAGGAATCCGGCCCGGGCCACCGCCACCCGCAGCCGTCGGTCCGCGCTCTTCACCGGCCGCCCCGCCCCGGTGTGGTCGTGATGCATGTCACGTCTCCAGGGTAGCGCCCGTCCTCCGGCCGGTGCCGCTCCCCGCGGCACCGGCGTGCAGGTCGTCCACGATCAGGCACCGGGGCCGTCGAGTGCGGCCAGCCGGGCGAGCACCGTCTCCGGGACCGCGTCCGCCGGCAGGTGCGCGAGCCGGAACACGCCGTGCGCGTCCGGGACGGCAGCCTCGTCGGCGAGCCAGTACTCGGAGCCGAGGACGTCACCCTCGTGCTCGCCGATCGAGACGGTGTCCTCGCCGCGCAGTCCGATCTCCCACCGGTAGTGCGCGGCCACGTTGGTCACGGGCACGTACGACTGCGGATCGGCCGGCGGCAACGCGGCGGCAGCGCCCGGCGCGATCCGCTCGTCGAGCAGGACCGCCGCGACCGGCACCTCGGCGAAGCCGCGCAGCCAGTCCGCGACGTACATGGCCGCGGCCTCGACACGGTCCGCGTCCAGGTCCGCGACGTCTCCGGGATGGGTCGCCGCCAGCCAGGCCCGCGGTGAGGGGATCTGCAGCAGCAGCGGCAACCGGGTGGTGCCGGCCACCGTGGCGGCGAGCGTCGTCACGGCGCGGGTGGTCGCGGCGTCCGCGAGCAGCGCCCGCAACGCGTACCCGGTCCGGGACCGGGCGGCCATCGCCTCGCCCAGCCGCGGGTCGTCCGCCGCGAGGCGGTAGAACTCGCCGAGATCGAGCAGTGTGACGTCCGGCCGCAGCAGCCCGTGCGCCTGGTTGAGGAAGTTCGACAGCGCGGTGGGATCGGTCCACGGCACGGGGTTGCCGCGGAGCAGGACCCGGCGGCTGTAGTCGAGATGGTCGACGACGAGGGGGACCCGGCGCCCGGAGACCGGCGCGTCGAGAATGGCGGGAAACGAGATGGTCATGATCGTGACTCCAGGGAATGGGTGCCCGCACGGTGAGGGGAGCACACGTGCGGGCACCCGGTTCGGGGTGGATCCGGTGGCCGGAGCGGGCCGGACCGGCTTCAGGACTTGCGGTGGACGATCTCGCCGTGCTTCGACTCGAGTTCCTTCACCCGGGCCGCGAGTTCGGCGATCTTCAGCTCCCGGCGGTCGGGCATCATGATGATCGGCATCCGGTCGATCGTCGTGGTGACCCGCTCGGCCCCGTGGACGGTGAAGTGCGTGGCCGTCAGTTCCTCGGTGTCGCCCCAGGACCCGTAGTACAGCAGGTCCTGCGGCGGCTCCGGCGTCACGAACTTCTCGACGAACTCCCCGTAGGGCACACCGCGCGAGAGCCGGTCGCGCCGCATCGAGGCACGCAGCGCCTCCGTGGCGTCGACGTCCACGACGAAGGTGTCCGGCGCGTACACGACG
>NZ_AJFC01000094.1:0-756 GCF_000256505.1 Rhodococcus sp. P14
CTTCGCGGAGATCCGGTCGATCTCGAGATCGGCAACCACGTCCTCCGGGGCGCGTTCGAGCGGATCTCCGTAGCCTCCGCCCGTGCCCTGCGAAATCATGTACAGCTCACCGTCCTTGGCGACGTCGAACTGCAGACCCATGTGGCTGGTGCTGTACTCGGCGCCCTCGAAGGGCTGTTCGTTCATCACCTTCTCGATGGACAGGTCGAACCGTTCCGGGTTGCGGCGCAGTTCGTCGTAGACGTTGACGCCCTTGACCGTCGCGAGGGGGTAGGTGTTGCAGCCGTACCCGCCGAACTGCCCGCTGACGGAGGAGAACTTCGCGCCGGAGGTCACCGTCATGAAGCCCCACAGCGGGGTGCCCTCGGCCGCGACGATCATCTCGTAGCCCATGCCGCCGCGGTACTTGCCGAATCCCTGGTTGTCGCGGACGATCCGCTTGCTCACCAACTGCATGAAGGGCACCTCCTCCTCCATGACCTCCTGCTCGGCCGTGTCGGCCATCGCGCAGAAGAGCGGGGAGACCGCGTCCTCGCCGTCGCGGAAGGCCTTGGCGCCGCCGCCCATTCCGTTCAGGTCGGCGCACAGGTTGCCGACCTGGTCGCCGTGCTGGGTGACCCCACCCCACAGGAAGGTGTTGATCTGGTTGAACCAGGGCGCGATGACGTTGGAGAACTTCTCCGGGTTGGAGAACTGCAACTTGGCCCAGGGGTTCTGGAGCGCCGAGAAGCCGCGGAAGGAGGCCTGCAGCGACTG
>NZ_AJFC01000095.1:0-12045 GCF_000256505.1 Rhodococcus sp. P14
TGATCTCGATGGGGCTCATCGCGGAGGTGCAGCGCGGCAGGTCCGGCCACCAGAACGCGAGGATCGCCTGCATCATCATCGATTTGACCGAGCACAGCGGCGAATTGATGGCCCGGTTCAGGATCTCCGGTCCGCTGCCGCGCAAGTCGATGGTCATCTTCTCGCCCTTCACCGTGATGGAGCAGGCGAGCTTGATGAGGATGTTCTCCTTGAGGGTGGAGTCCATGAACTGGTTGAACCGGACCGTGCCGTCGGGCAGTTCCCGGATACGCCGGCGCACCTCGGCTTCGACGTCCTCGACGGTGATCCGCAGCGCCGCCACGAACGTCTCCACACCGACCTCGTCGATGATCTTGTCGACGCGTTCCTGGATGCGCTGGACCGCACCGATCTTCACCTTCAGGTCCGCCAGCTGGAGCTTCGGGTCGCGGACCGAGTGCTGCAGGAAGGTGAGCAGGTCGCGGCGCAACTCGCCGCGCTCGACGATCTTGAACGGGCTCATCCGCAGCCCGTCGTCGAACGGGGTCTCCGAACCGGAGGGCATGCCGCCCGGTTCGCAGGCGCCGTTCTCGCCCTCGTGGATCGTGGCGGCCACCCACGCGATGATGCGGTCGTCCCGGATGATCGGCATGATCATCGACTGGTCGGTGTTGTGGACGTTGCCGAAGCGGGCGTCGTTGTGGATGAACCCGTCGCCGGGATGAATTCCGACGGTCGGCTCGTCCTTCCAGTACTTCATGATGTACCGGATCGGGTGGTGCAGGATCGCGGAGAACGCGATCACGCCGTGGCAGGACAGGTAGGTGACGTCCCCGGCCGCGGTGTAGATGGCCGTGGTGAGGTCGCCCCATTTGGCGCCCGGTGCAGCGCCCATCGCCTCACACATCTCGAAGCCCTCGTCGAGGGCGCCGGCGAGGCGCTTGCGAATGCGGTCCACCTGGAGGGGGTCGACGCCGTCGGCGAGGCATTGCTGTTCGAACTCGCTGCGGGAGGTGATGTGGTGCGAACGCATGATGTCGCGGTCCGGGCCGAGGAACAGCGTCGTCTCGTCCATGAAATCGTCGACCCACTGCTGTTCCTGCTCGTTCAGCGAGGCCGTCAGGCGCTGCTGCGCAGCGGTTGCGAGGCGCTGCTCCGCAGCGGTTGCGAGGTCGTCGTGAAGTGCGGTCATGGCTGTGTCTCCTGTGCTTTCTGCGCTAGTCCTTGAGGAACCAGACGGCGCCCTGCGGTGAGGGTTCGAGGCGCCAGCCGGGCTCGACGAGGTAGGTCGTGTTCTCGGTGGTGACGATCGCCGGACCGGGAATCACGTGGTGGTGACTCAGCGCATCGGCGTCGTAGATCGCGGTGGTGATCGCCCGGGGATGCGCGACGAAATGGACGTCGCGGTGCCCGACCGGTGCCGGCAGCGTCCGTTCCCCGTCGTGATGCAGGGAATCGAACTCGACGGTCTCACCGTTGACGTAGGACGCGACGCGGATGGTCTGGACGCGGATGCCGGCCTCGGGTGCTGCCGACCCCTCGCCGTAGCGCTTGGAGTAGATGTCGGAGAACGTGCGGATCAGGTGGAGCACGTCCCCGACACCGTGGATCCGGTTGATGTCGAACGCCACTGCGGTCGTCACGAGCTGGTTGCCGTAGCGCAGATCCATCTCGAGGCGGTGCTCGATCGCGCCGTCGCCGACGCCCTGACGGCGCAGATCCTCCGCGCCCCGGGCCTCGAGCGCCGCGACGATCTCGTTGAACTCGTCGTAGCTGTCGTAGAGCCCCCGGGTGGTGGCGTTGTAGAGCACCACGTGGACGCCGCGTTCGTGGATGTGCAGCTGCTTCATGTTGCCGGCACCGCAGGCGGAGAACACGGAGGAGAACGGCGGCGCGAGGATCTTGCGAATGCCGGCCTGGTCGGCGATCCCGCACGCGTGCAGCGGGCCGTTGCCGCCGTAGGCGAGCATCGTGAAGTCCTCCGGCAGGTAGCCGCGCACCCGCAGCTCCTTGGCGATGCCGATCGCCATCTGCTCGTCGACCGATCGCTTGATGACCTTGGCGACGTCGATGACGTCGAGGTCGAGCTCGTCGCACAGTTGTTCCTCGACGGCGAACACCGCCCGCTTGCGGTTGAGCTTGATGAAACCGTTGGCGTAGTTGTCCGGGTCCAGGTAGCCGAGCAGCAGGTCGGCATCGGTCACCGTGGGGCGCAGCCCGCCGCGGTCGTAGCAGGCCGGACCGGGGTCCGAACCGGCGGACTCGGGCCCGAGCCGGACCGAGTGGTGGATCCGGTCGTAGCTCGCGATGGATCCGCCTCCGGCACCGAGGGTTTCGAGGTGGATCATCGGGACCGAGACCAGCCAGCGGTCGATCGTGGGCTGGAAGTCGTAGTGCTTGACGCCGCCCGCCGGCACCAGGCCGATGTCGAAGGACGTGCCGCCCATGTCGGTGGTGATGATGTTGCCGATCCCCGAGGACTCCGACAGATGCTCGGCGGCACTGACACCCGCGACGGGACCGGAGTGGATGGTCTGCAGGGCATCGGTCGAGTTCATCTGGGCCATGCCACCGGAGTTGTGGATGATGAGCATCGGCTTGTCGTAGCCCGAGTCCCGCAGGTTGTTCGCGAGCTGGCTCATGGCGTGGAACATGATGCCGTGCAGGAAGCCGTCGACGATGGTGGACGTCGCGCGGACGTATTCGCCCTTGCGTCCGGAGACCTGGTGGCCGAGCAGGACCGGGATCGCGCCGAGCTGATGCTCCGGATACTCCTCCTGGATGATCTCCATGATCCGCAGCTCGTGGGCGGGATTCTCGGTGGCGTTCACCAGCGACACCACGAGCGCCTGCGCGCCGGCGTCGACGAGCTCGCGCACCATCTCGCGCACGTTCCGCTCGACGAGTGGGACGACGATCTCGCCGGCGGAATTGACCCGCTCTTGGACCGACCGGATCAGGCTGCGGTGGACCAGCGGCTCGGGGCGCTCCGCAGCCGGAAGGTTCTGCTGCATCGACGGATCGAGTCCCTCACCGTAGCCCCGTCCGCGGGAGAGCGGGATGGTGTCCTCGAAACCGTGCGTGACGATGGCACCGACGCGCGGACCCTTGCGTTCGATGAGGGCGTTGGTGCCGAGAGTGGTGGCGTAGCGGACCGAATCCACCTGGGACAGCACGTCGTCCCGGTCCAGATCGGCGCGGCGGCAGGCGAGGTCGAGGGCCTCGTTGAAGCCCTGGGCCAGGTTGTGATGAGTGGTGAGGGCCTTGGCCTCGACGTACTTGTCGTCCCAGGCGAAGAAGCAGTCGGTGAAGGTGCCGCCGATGTCGACGGAGATTCGTTTCATGGTGACGGTGTTCCTTGCGGGTCGCGGTGACTAGTGGTGGTTGTGGCGCCGGCCTTCGAACTCGCCCTCGGCGTCCTGGCCGGGGCCGTACGTGACGACCTGGCCGGGATCGGTGCCGCGTTCGAGCCACTGGGCGCGCAAGGCGTCGACGTCCCATTCCATGTCGACGGTCGGGGGATGTCCGGGCGGGATGTACTCGGTCTCGATCTGGGTGCCGCAGCCGGGGCAGTAGTACTCGAGGATGCGGCAGTAGTCCGGGTCCGGTGAGAAGGTGAACTCGTAGCGGTCGGGATCGATGATGGGCTGGTGGATCTCGCGCGGGTCGCGGTCGTAGACCAGGGTGCCTTCCTTGTAGTTGCCGCGGGCGCTGCCGAGTTCGTGCCGGCACACCCGGCACACCCACAGTTCGGTCTCGAGGTCGATGACCAGGTATTCGGTCATGGGAATCTGCATGTCGTGCGTCCTTCGAACGGTCGAACAGGCTTCGGGATCTGTCGGTCAGTGGGTGTCGGTGAGCAGCAGGTCGCCGCCGGCGGTGACGTCGAACTTCCAGCCCTCCTGCACCCGGGCGGTGAAGAAGGGGCCTTCGACGAGGGCCGGGCCCTCGGCGGTGGCGCCGGGCTCCTGGTCGGCCAGCGTGAACACCGGAACCGGCTGCCGCCCGGCCGCTCCGAGCACGGTGCGTTCGCCGGCGGCCCGGGGGGTGCGGGCCTCGGCGAAGGAGCCGTGCGGGAGCTCGATCCGGTTCATCCGGCGGGTGGCCACCAGGGTCAGGGCGGTGGACGCACCGGGCAGCAGCTCGACGCACTCGCCGGGCTCGTACGGCGTCTCGTCGACCGTGGCACCGTGTGCGTCCTCGGTGGTCAGGGTCCAGGACAGTTCGCAGTCGGCGAGGGCGTGCCCTTCCTGGAACATGTCCCGCTCGGCCTTGGCCAGGAGGTCCGCCACGGCCGCGGCGAGTGTCGCCTCCGCCGTGTCCGCGACGTCGGCCTCGTAGCTCTGCCCGATGTCGGAGAACCCGATACCGAAGGCGGAGAACACCGCGGCGAGCTTGGGGACGAGCACGCTGCGCACGCCCGCGACCCGTGCTGCGCCGCACGCACTCATCGGGCCGGCGCCGCCGAACGCGGCGATGGTGGTCTCGTCGGCGTCGGACACCGCGGGGGCGACGGCGTTGCCCATCGCGGTGAAGTACGCCTGTTCCATCGCCAGCAGCGCCTCGTCGAGGGTGAGACCGAGCGGTTCGGCGACGGTGGTGGTGACGACGGCGCGGGCCCGGTCCGCGTCGAGCGTGAAGTCGCCGTCGAGGTAGGTGGCAGGGTCGAGCACACCGAGGAGGAGGTTGACATCGGTGATGGTGGCGGACGTGCCACCGAAGCCGAAGCAGGCCGGTCCGGGTGCCGCGCCGACACTTTCCGGTCCGACCGTGATCGCCCCGTCGGTGACGGTGATGACGGAGCTGCCGCCGATGCCGGCCGACTCGACGTTCGACATCGGGAAGGAGGTCGGGATGCCGGCGATGGTGCCGCGGCGGTCGGTGAGGATCTCGCGCCCGGCGACGGTGCCGATGTCGGTCGTGGTGCCGCCGACGTCGATCATGAGAACGTGCTTGAGGCCGTAGATCTCGGCGAGAGCCCGGGTGCCCTCGAGTCCGCCGCGCGGGCCGGACGAGTACGTCTTGAGGGCCACGGACTTCGCGACGCGCGAGGAGGCACCGTCGTTGCGGTAGATCAGCAGCGGGTTCTTGACGCGGTGGTCGCGCAGCCGGTGCTCGGCGTTGTAGAGGAACCGTTCCATCGTCGGGTGCAGGAACGTGTTGATCACGGCCGACCAGACTCGCCGGGCCGGCGTGCGGTCGGTGGTGAAGTCCCACGAGTACAGAAACGGAACCGACCCGAGCAGGTGGCGCGGGAACTTGCGGAGCAGGATGCCGCGCAGCGTCCGTTCACGTCCGTCGTCGGTGTTCCCGACGGCGACGACGATGCGGGCGGCGCCGTCGGTGGTCAGACGGTTGACCCGGGCGACCAGTTCGCCTTCGAGGTCCGCCGCGTCGGTGTCGACGACGGCGACGCGGGTGCCGACGAGGTCGTCGAACAGCGCCCGCTGCTCGGGGGTGCGGCGCAGTTCGTCGACGAGGGTGGCCGAGTCCGTGACGATGCCGATGCGGGGACCTTTGCGCTCGACGAGCGCGTTCGTCCCCTGCGTGGTCGAGTAGCGGATGTGCGCCGTGGAGTGCAGCAGGGTGGGCAGGTCCTCGGCGCCGTAGATCTCCTTCGACACCTTCGTCAGTCCGTCGAACAGGCACTGCGACAGATCGAACGGTGTGGTGAGGGTCTTGGTGAAGCTGAATTCGTGGCCGTCCCAGGCGCAGATGTCGGTGAGCGTGCCACCGTTGTCGATGTTGATGAGTCTGTCCATCGGGTGTCCCCCGTTCGGGTTGCGTGTTGCGGTTCGAATGGGGAAAGCCTGGGCCCGGCCGTCGGATGTGAAGTGTGCCACTTCCGGACACCGGCTATGACGTGGCTCATCTTCCGGCTCGAGGCGGCCTCTACCTGCGGGTTCGGCGCGGCACGGCACCGGGACGTCCGGCCGCCCCGGTTGCGGGACGGCTCCCGCCGACGAGCGGTGTCCCGAAATGGGACGGTGCGCAGCCGGGTAGAGGTTTCCGGCGCGGCGGGCCGCTCAGTCCCGCGTCGGCGGCTGCGAAAGCCCCCTCCGGACACCGGATTCGGACAGGCGTGCCGAGCAGGGGTGGCGGCGACCGCTCACCTCGGCCGCTGACGTAAGGTCGGCTCGGTGACACCGCTGGAATTGTTCGTCGTCGCCTTGGCCGGATTGGGCGCCGGCGCGATCAACGCGCTGGTCGGCTCCGGGACCCTCATCACCTTCCCGACCCTCGTCGCCTTCGGGCTGCCCCCGGTGACCGCCACGATGTCCAACGCCGTCGGGCTCGTCGCGGGTGGGGTGTCGGGCACGTGGGGGTACCGGCGCGAGCTGCGCGGGCAGTGGCCGCGGCTGCGATGGCAGATCCCCGCCTCCGTCTCCGGCGCGGTCCTCGGGTCGTGGCTGCTGCTGAACCTGCCCGAAACGGCCTTCGAGACGATCGTGCCCGTTCTGCTCGTGCTGGCGCTGCTCCTGGTCGTGTTCCAGCCGAAGCTGCAGCAGTGGGTGCTGCGACGCTCCAGCGGCCCGGCCGAGCAGATCGGGCCGGCGCGCATGACGGCGCTGGTCGTCGGCACCTTCGCCGTGGGCGTGTACGGCGGCTACTTCACGGCCGCGCAGGGCATCCTGCTGATGGGTCTGTTCGGGGCGCTGCTGCACGACCACATCCAGCGGCAGAACGCCGCGAAGAACCTGCTCTCGCTGTTGGTCAACGTGGTGGCTGCCGTCGCCTACACACTCGTTGCGTTCGACCGGATCGACTGGACGGCGGCGGCGCTGATCGCCGTGGGCTCGCTGATCGGCGGCGCCCTCGGCTCCCGGTACGGCCGCCGGCTCTCGCCCACGGCACTGCGGGCCGTCATCGTCGTGGTCGGCTCGATCGGGTTGTACCGGCTGCTGGCGTGAGCGGTCGGTGACACACTCGAACGGTGAACGACGAACCCGTACCCGCGCCGGTCTGGAACTACCTCATGGACATGGACGGCGTCCTGGTGCACGAGGAACACCTGATACCCGGCGCCGACGCGTTCCTGACCGAACTGCGGGAGAACGGCACACCGTTCATGGTGCTCACCAACAACTCGATCCGCACTCCGCGGGATCTGCGCGCCCGGCTGCTACGCACCGGCCTCGACATCCCGGAGAAGGCGATCTGGACGTCGGCGCTGGCGACCGCGACGTTCCTGGCGAATCAGCGACCCGGCGGCAGCGCGTACGTGGTGGGCGAATCGGGACTGACCACGGCTCTGCACGACATCGGCTACGTCCTGACCGACAACGACCCGGACTACGTCGTCCTCGGGGAGACCCGCACCTACTCGTTCGAGGCGATCACCACCGCGATCCGGCTCGTCGAGCGCGGCGCCCGGTTCATCGCCACCAATCCGGATCCGACCGGACCGTCGCGTGAGGGTTCGCTCCCCGCCACCGGGGCCGTCGCGGCGCTGATCACCCGCGCGACGGGCCGCGAACCGTACTTCGTCGGCAAACCGAATGCCCTGATGATGCGGTCCGCGCTGCGCGCGATCGGTGCGCACTCGGAGCACACGCTCATGATCGGCGACCGGATGGACACCGACATCGTCTGCGGCCTCGAGGCGGGTCTGCAGACGCTGCTGGTGCTGACCGGTATCTCGACCCGCGAGTCCGTGGAGATGTTCCCCTACCGGCCCACCCGGGTCATCGAATCCGTCGCGGAACTGGTGGGGCGCACGGCGAATCCGTTCTGACCGGAGCGGGCGGTTCCGGCCGCGAGAGGGAGGTTCTCGCGCATGCCACTCGGGCGATGCCGCGACAACCTCCCTCTCGCTGTTCACCCCACAGCGCCACTGCCCGGCCCCCACCGGACCGGGCAGCGACGACGCCCCGCCGACGAGAGGATGAGGTTCTCGTCGGCGGGGCTGCTCACCTCCGGAAGGCGCCTCGATCAGCCGATGCTGAAGGGCTGGCCCCAGAGGGTGACCTGCTGGGTCGTGGTTGCGGTCTCGACGGTGGCCTTGACGTAGCTGCGGGCCTGGGCGTAGCCGGCGCACCCGCCGATGGCGATCGTCGAATCCTGCCAGGTCACGCTCTGCGGGCCCGAGATCTGGTTGAAGGGCAGGTGCTGTTCCTCGTCGAACGCGTTGGCGATCGTGCGGTCGATGATCTTGAAGTCCATCGCCTGCCCGGGGCCGAGGGTGACGGTCCCGTTGCCGTTGGCGGACGGGGTGATCGAGCCGTTCTGGCCGGCGTAGCTCGCCTTGACGCCGGCACCGACGCCGGCGGTGCCGCCGAGGTTGAGCTGGCAGGCGACGATGTAGCCGGGCTGCAGCTTGGTCTTGGCCGCTGCTGCTCCCGGGCCGTCGAGCTGCACGCTCGCCTGTCCGGAGACCCACACGTTGCGGTGCAGCGCGGTGGCGCCCATGGACGGGGAGATGTTGGCGGTCTCCCGGTCGAGCCGGACGGTCACGGAGGTTCCGTCGGGAAGGGTCTGCGTCATTTCCCCGCGGGGCAGTTCGACGAAGGTGTCGGCATTGGCCGCACCGGCGGAGGCGAATCCGATGGCGACGGCGACGGTGGCGCCGACGCCGGCCGCCTTGAGACCACGGCGCAGGCCGTTGGCGATGCTGGTCTTCATGTTCTCTCTCTCGAGGTTTCGATGCTCGCGTGAGCGAAGAGTCGGGTGGAGGGCGGCGACAGAATCAGCCGATGCTGAACGGCTGGCCGTACAGGGTGGTCTTCGAGTAGTTCGCACCCGTGATCTCCAGGACCGTGTACGAGCGTGCCTGCGCGAAGCCGCCGCAGCCCTGGACCTCGATCTGCGCGTCCTGGTACTGGATGGTGTACGTGCCGTCCGCCGGGATGGCCTTGCTGTCCACGCGCGCGAACTTCACCTGACCGGCAGCGATCGGAACGCTGATGGACCCGGAGAGGCTGCCGCCGCCGGCCGAGGGACCGACGTCGATACCGCCGCCGAAGCTGCCCTTCAGGCCGGCGATGTCCATCTGGCAACCCACGATGTAACCGGTGGTCAGACGGGGTACACCGTCGGTGGAGGTGCCGCCCGTACCCTGAGTGCCGGTCAGATCGTTCATGTTGATGCCACCGTTGGTGGGTCCCTGCTTCGCGTCGGCCGGAACATTCTTCGCCTCGGCCGTCACCGTGCCGGACACCCAGGCCACGCGACCCGCCCCGTTCGCCGCGAGCGAGGGCGAGATCAGAGCGCTCTCGGCAACTCTCGTGATGCGGTTTCCGTCGGGAGCGACGATCTCGCCGTCGGGCAGCGGCACGAAGGTGTCGGCGTTCGCCGCACCTGCGGACAGGAAGCCCAGGGCGACGGCGGCCGCTGCTGCGACACCACCGATGCGTGCGCCGCGGCGGAGGCCGGACGGGTGCTTGTTGCTCAATTCATTCCCCTACTCAGGTGTGCGGTTACCCGGGCGCCCCCGGGCACGGCTGATCACGGCCGCGGGCAGCCGCCGCGGTCGATTCGGATGTGCATTCTGGTCAGGTCGGGGCGAGATACCGGTCGGTTTCTCGCACAAGCGGATTCAGGTGTCGTTGGTGTGCCTGCCCCGAGGGGCACTGTGGACCGACACCCCCGCTCGGACCCCAGTTCGTTTCGGAACGATAACACGCCCGGTGCAAAGGGTCACTAAACAGTTACGCCTGTGTTCCAGATCACATCTGAGCACAGCCGTGTGCGGCAGAGGGGTTATCTGTGACTGGGAATCCTACTTGCGCAGAACGCAGTTCGATGATCTAGCGCAACCGCGTCGGGATGCCCGCGACGACCAACGTCACCGCCTGCGACTCGGCCGCGACCCGTGCGTTGAGCCGACCGAGCAGGTCCCGGAACAGCCGGCCGGACGCCGTCGGCGGGACCACGCCGCTGCCGACCTCGTTGCTGACCGCCACCGCCGGCACGGCACACGAACGCCACGCATCGAGCAGTTGCTCGACATCCGCCTCGACCGCGGCGAGGTCCCCACCCGACCACACGTCGTGACGGTCCAGGCGCGCGGTGAGCCAGGTCCCCAGGCAGTCGATCAGCAACGGCTCGTCCGCCTCGCGGAGCACGGCCGCCACGTCGTCGGTCTCGACCGTCGTCCACGACCGCGGCCGGCGGGCACGGTGCAGCGCGACGCGCTCGGCCCACTCCGCGTCGCCGTCGCGCGTGCCGCCCGTCGCCACGTACGTCACCGCCGGGAACGATTCGAGCAACTCCTCGGCGTGCCGCGACTTGCCGGAACGCACACCGCCGAGTACCAGAGTGCGCTGCGTCGCAGCGGCTTTGCCGGTCGTGCGTCCCACCGTCGTCACCTCACCGTCGTCGCCTGGTCGCGCCCCGCTGGCCGCCAGCCGGATCCGCAACTGCCCCACCGGCGGGTTGTGGTGGCCGAGATGCACGGCCACCACCTCCGTCCGCTCGGTCACCGCCCCGCACGCGCGCAGGGTGCGCACCGTCTCGCCGAACGCCGGCAGCGTGTGGTGCGCGGAGCCCAGATCCAGTCGGTCCCCGAACGTCTCCTCCAGGAACACCGCATCGTATTCCGCACCGGCGACCCGGTCGAACCACTCCACGGGCAGGGGTCCGGTGTCGCATGCCCACAACATGCGGTCACCACCGGGGCCCTGCACGTCGTAGAGCACGGAGTCTCCGTCGACCAGGACGCGGTGCGCGGCGGGCAGCACCCGCACCCGGTACTCGCCGACTGTCAGCACGTCCCCGGCCGCGACCGGCACGAACCGCACGGGGTCGGTGGGTGCGATCCAGTCCCGGCACTGGTCCAGCGCGTCGACTGGGCCGATTACCTCGATCTCGGAATCCGTTGCCGCCCAGGATCGGAACAGCAGCGCCTGCGGACCGAGGTGGTCGGGGTGGGAGTGGGTGAGCAGGACGTGCCGCACCCCGGCGAGCGTGCGGCCGTGGCGCAGGGCCGCGCGCGGCGCCTCGGGACCGCAGTCGAGCATGAGCACGTCGTCCACGAGTGCGGCCGTCTGCCCGCGTATCTCGCCGCGGGCGGCGGCGTCCGAGCAGGACCGGCACAGGCAGAACGGATTCGGCCAGCCGTCGGCCGCACCCGTGCCCAGCAGCAGTACCTCCATCACGGATCCTCCGATTCGACTCGGCCCGAAGAACTTCCGCGCACCGGCACGACGGCCGGACCGGAACCGGGACGGTCCAGCACCTCGACGCGCGCGCCGTACCCCTCGGCGATGCGCCGGGCCGTGAGCACCTGCCGGGGCGCACCGTCGGCGACCACGCGACCGTCGGTGAGCAGTACCAGCCGTCCGCCGTACAGCGCCGCCGAGGTCAGGTCGTGCATCGCCGCGAGGACCGTGATCCCGTTCTCCGCGCGCATCGACTCCACCAAGTCCAGCACATGCTGCTGGTGGCCGATGTCGAGGGCGCTGGTGGGTTCGTCCAGCAGCAGCACCTGCGGCTCCTGCGCGAGTGCGCGCCCGAGGACCACCCGTTGCAGCTCGCCGCCGGACAGTTCCGTCGCCGGACGGGCCGCCAGCCCGCGCAGGTCGAGCCGGTCGAGGACCGACTCGACCACGTCACGGTCGTGCGCCGACTCGGTCGCGAACCGCGGCAGGTGCGGGGTGCGGCCGAGCCGGATCAGGTCGGTGACCGTCATGCCCTCGGGCACGACGGGCCGCTGCGGCATGAGCGCCACCGTCCGGGCCATCGCCCGGCGCCCGGCGTGAGCGGGGTCCAGTCCGCCGACGCGGACCCGGCCGCTGGCGGGCACCAGTCCCGCCAGCGCGTGCAGGAGCGTGGTCTTCCCCCCACCGTTGGGCCCGACGAGGGCGATCCACTCCCCCTGCCCGACGGTCAGGTCCACCCCGTGCAGGACGGTCTTGCCGCCGCGGTCGACGCGCAGGCCCCGGCACTCGACGGCGTTCACGACACCCCTCGATGCCGGCGCAGCACCACCAGGAAGAACGGCGCGCCGACAGCCGCGGTCACCACGCCGATGGGCAGTTCGGCCGGGGACATCACGGTCCGGGCCAGCACGTCCGCCAGGACGAGGAAGGCGGCTCCCATCATCAGCGACAGCGGCAGCAGCAGCCG
>NZ_AJFC01000096.1:0-14225 GCF_000256505.1 Rhodococcus sp. P14
CGACGATCAGCCGGATCGCGTGCGGCACCACGATTCCGACGAAGCCGATGAGCCCGCTGGCGCCGACCACGGCGGCGGTGCCGAGGGTCGCCACGCACACCAGGATCAGCCGGACCCGCGCCGGGTTCACCCCGAGGCTCGCGGCCTCCACGTCGCCCACCGCCATCACGTCGAGCATCCGGCGGTGCAGCAGGATGACCGCCGCGGACACCACGACGTACGGCAGGACCACGACCACGTCGGACCAGCCGTCGGTGCTGAGGCGGCCGAGCAGCCACGTGTACACCTGCCGCAGGGTGTCGTCGTAGAGCTGCTGGACGAACGTCTGCGCCGCGTTGGCGAAGGCCGCCACCGCGACGCCGGCCAGGATGATCACCACCTCCGAGCGCATCCCGCCGACACTGCGCCCGAGCGCGTACGTGGCGGCGACGGCGACGAGGCCGCCGGCGAACGCGGCGACCGGCACCCCGACGGACGCGAGCACTCCGCCGAGGGCGATCGCGAGCGTCGCGCCCAGGCCGGCGCCGCTCGACACCCCGAGCAGGTAGGGGTCGGCCAGCGGGTTGCGGAACACCCCCTGGTAGGTGGCGCCGGCGATGGCGAGCATCGCGCCGACCAGCGCACCGAGCGCCACCCGCGGCATGCGGATGTTCCACAGGATGGCCTGCTGCCGGGTCGTCAGCCCGGAGTCGACGTCGACGAAGGGCAGGGCGTCGATCAGTTCCAGGAACACGCCGCGCACGGTCAGTCCGGCGGGGCCGACGAGCACCCCGACGTGCAGCACGATCACCAGGACGAGGGCTGCCGCGCCGAGCACCAGGGCCGGATGGCGCGCGGCGCGGGTCACCGGGTGGGCTGGGCGGCGGGTTCGGCGGCAGCCACGATCGCCCCGAGGTTCCGCACGAGGTCCACGACCCGCGGTCCCCAGCGGCTGGCGACGTCCTCGTCGAGCACGTGGATCTGTCCGGACCGGACGGCCGTCAGCTCACCCCAGCCGGCGCGGGCGGCCACGGTTTCCGGGGTGACGCCGCAGCACTGCCCGTCGGCGAGGAAGATCAGGTCGGGGTCGGCGTCGAGGACGTACTCGGCGGACAGCTGCGGGTAGGCGTCGGCACCGGCGGCGTCGCCGATGGAACGCAGGCCGAGCATTTCGTAGATGCCCCCGACGAAGGTGTCGCCGGTGACGCTGTAGTAGGTGTCGTCGAGCTCGTGGTAGTAGGTCAGCGGAGCCGGGCGCGGGGGCAACCCGGCGACGACCTCGTCGATGTCGCTGCGCATCGAGGCGACGAGTTCGCCCGCGTCACCGACGTGCCCGGTGGCGGCGCCGAGCCGCTCGATCTGCGTGTACGCCTCGTCGAGAGTGGTGGCGGCCGGCAACAGGAGCGTGGGGACGCCGGCGGCCTCGAGGCCGGAGACGAGGTCGCCCACGTCGTCCATGGCCACCACGAGATCCGGTTCGTAGCCGAGCACGGCCTCGACGTTCGGTGAGTATCCGGACAGGGCGGTGACGGGCACCCCGGCGGGAAAGTCGGACTGGTCGTCGACCGCGACGACCTGGTCGCCGGCGCCGACGGCGTAGAGCATCTCGGTGGCGGTGGGACTGAGGGAGACGATCGAATCCGGGGCCGCATCGAGGGTGATCGCTCCGTCGCCGGAGCTCACGGTGACGGGGAAGCTCCCGTCCCCGGAGGGCGCGGAGGCCGGTTCGGAGCCGCCGCTCGAGGCGCACGATGCGACGAACAGGGCGAACGCGGCGAGTCCGGCGGCGAACAGCCGGCGGGCCGGCACAGTGGGGGCAGGCACAACCATCCTCCGTGAGGCGGAGGACGAAAACAGCACGGCTGCAACGATCACCGTTGCGGCACGACACCGTCCTTCGTCCGAGGACCAGTACGTGGCCGCCGCGCCGGCCGACCTGACTCGTCCGGCAGCGCGCTGCCGGCCTCACAGTTGCGGGACAGTGCCGGATTACACCGGACTTCACCGATACGCTGCGGCACCCCACCCGGAAGCGGGGTCACCGCAGCGTATCGCAGGGCTCCGGGCCCGGGGACGGCAGCCCGGGGTCCGTCAGTGCGCCGCCTCGCGCTTCTTCCGTTTCGGAATCAGGTGCGCGATCAGCACGATGATCGCGCCCACGACGAGCCCGACGAGCGCGGACACCACGGTCCCCGCGGTCCAGGACAGCACACCGCCGAAGCCGCCCTGGACGAGATCGCCGAACCAGTGTTCGAGATCGTGCAGGCGATCGGCCGGCCAGTGGAATCCGGCCTCGCCGACGTTGACGAGCAGGATGTGGCCACCGACCCACAGCATCGCGGCGATCCCGACCACGGTGAGCACCGTCATCACCTTCGGCATCGCGGCCACGAGTCCCCGGCCGACCCGTCGGCTGAACGACGACCGGCGGCCGGCGAGCGACAGGCCCACGTCGTCCATCTTCACGATCAGCGCGACCGCGCCGTACACCAGCGCGGTGATGAGGATCGCGACGACGACGAGCACCGCCAGCCGGGTGAGGAACGGTTCGTCCTCGACCGACGACAGGGAGATCACCATGATCTCGGCCGAGAGGATGAGGTCGGTGCGGATCGCGCCACCGACCATCGCCTTCTCGAACTCGGGGCCGCTCTGCGCCGCCGTCGTGTCGTCGTCGTGGTGACCGCCGGTGAGCGCTTCGTAGACCTTCTCGGCTCCCTCGAAGCACAGGAACAGGCCACCGGCGATCAACAGGTAGGGCAGCGCCTGCGGTAGGAACTGGCTCAGCAGCATCGCCACCGGCAGGATGATCAGGAGCTTGTTGCGGATCGACCCGATCGCGATCTTGCGGATGATCGGCAGTTCCCGGTCCGGGGTGAACCCGTGCACGTAGCGCGGGGTGACTGCGGTGTCGTCGACGACGACACCTGCCGCCTTGACGCCGGCCTTGCCGGCCGCGGCGCCGATGTCGTCGATGGACGCCGCTGCCGCTTTCGTCAGTGCCGCGACGTCGTCCAGCAGGGCGACGAGACCACCAGCCACGGGAACCTCCCACAGTTCGGCTGAGCAGAGCCGATCGAACGACACGCAGTTGCGGGTCGACTCTGTAACTTACCGAAGCGCGCACGAACTTACCGAAGCGCGCACGACCGCGGGGTCGGGTCTCCGGCGGTGCCCGGTGCGGCCGGTGTCGTCGCCCCGGCAGTTCCGGGCGGTGGATCGGGGCCCCGCCACGTCGACGGGGCCTCGATGCGGCTGCGGCCTTCGACCTCGCCGCCGGCTACCGCAGCGCCTGCTCGAAGTCCTCGAGCAGATCCTCCGGATCCTCGAGCCCCACCGACAGCCGCACCACGCCGTCGGACAGGCCGATCGCCGCCCGGCCGTCCGGCCCCATCGCCCGGTGCGTCGTCGTCGCCGGATGGGTGATCAGCGACTTGGCGTCGCCGAGGTTGTTGGAGATGTCGACGATGCGCAGCCCGTCGAGCAGCTCGAACGCGCGCTTCTTGCCGGCGCCTTCCGGGGCGTCCAGTTCGAAGGTGACGACCGTTCCGCCGCCGCTCATCTGGGACCGGGCCAGGTCGTACTGGGGGTGCGACTCGAGGAACGGGTACTTGACCCACCGGATCGCGGCGTGGTCCTGGAGGAACCGGGCGATCCGCTCGGCCGACTCCACCGAGTGCCGGATCCGCACCGCCATCGTCTCGAGGCCCTTGAGCAGGGTGTGGGCGTTGAACGGGCTCAGCGCCGGGCCGGTGTGGCGGATGAGGTGCTGGACCGGGCCGTCGATGTAGTCCTGCGGGCCGAGGATCGCCCCGCCGAGCACGCGACCCTGACCGTCGATGTGCTTGGTGCCCGAATACACGACGATGTCGGCGCCGAGATCGAGGCTGCGCTGCAGCAGGGGCGTGGCGAAGACGTTGTCGAGCACCACCTTGGCGCCGGCGGCGTGGGCCATTTCGGAGACCCGGCGCACGTCGACGAGGGTCTGCATCGGGTTGGACGGAGTCTCGAAGAAGACCGCCGTCGTGGGCACGGACAGGGCCTGCTCCCACTGGTCGAGGTCTTCACCGTCGACGAACACGGTCTCGACGCCCCAGCGCGGCAGGATCTCGTTGCACACCACGAAGCAGGAGCCGAACAGGCTGCGGGCCGCGACCAGCCGGTCGCCCTTGCCGAGCAGCGCCGCGAGGGCGGTGAAGACCGCCGACATGCCCGAGGCGGTGGCGTAGCAGCCCTCGGCGCCTTCGAGCAGCCGCAACCGCTCCTCGAACATCTTCACCGTCGGGTTGCCGTACCGGGAGTAGACGAAGTGGTCCACCTCGCCGGTGAACGCCTGCTCCGCGGCCTCGGCCGATTCGTAGACGAAGCCGGAATTGAGGTAGATCGCCTCGGAGGTCTCCTCGAATCCGGACCGCATGGTGCCGCCGCGCACGCCGAGCGTGGCGGGACGCACCGATGCCGGCAGCGGCCGCTCGAACGCGCCGCCCCTGGGAATTGTGCTCACGACTGCCTCCACGGCAGGCCCGCGGCCCGCCAGCCCTCGGCGCCGCGATGCCTCTCGGCATCGAGGCCGCCTTCGAATCCTTCGAGGATGTTGTACGACGGGGCCAGGCCCGCGGCGGTGGCCGCCTCCGCGGCGGCGATGGAACGCTGTCCCGAGCGACACAGGAACACGATCGGCCCGCCGGTCACGCCGGCGTCCTTCAGCTGGTCGACGAAGTGCTCGTTGCGGGCGCCGTTCGGGTAGCGCACCCACTCGACGAAGAGGGCGCGACGCCCGATGGAGGACGTCTCGGGAACCCCCACGTATTTCCATTCGGCGTCGGTACGCACATCGACGAGCACGGCGTCCGGGTTCTCGCGCAGCAGCTCCCAGGCTTGCTGCGGCGTCATATCACCTGCGTAGCTCACCGCACCAGCTTTTCACAGCTCACGGCGAGCCGACCAGGCGGGCGGGTGGTGCCGGCCGCCGGTCAGAACGTGCAGATCCGCCAGACGTCGTCGATCCGGACGAACTGCCACGTGCTGGTCTGCTCGCCGCCGGCGGACCGGGCACGCACGTCGGCGGTGGCCCGGTCGTCGTCCGTCTCGACGTTCTCGACGGCCTCGAGCTGCACCTCGCCGTCGACGCCGGCCCAGGGGGCCCGGTCGGCCGCGAGCCGGTCGCAGCGCAGCCGGTCCTGCGCGACGCGGTCGCCGGCGTTGTGGGCGCGGACGTAGTCGTCGACCGTCCGCACGACGAGTTCGGTGCCGGTGGCGCTGCGGTCCGACGGCGACACCAGCTGGGCGACGAACACCCCGACGACGAGCACCACGATGATCGCGAGTGCCGCGAGGAACGGCGTCGCGCTGCTGCGGTCCGTTTCGTCCGGGTCGGGCTCGGGTGCGCGTTCGGCTGCCATGGGGTGATCCTAGGCGGCACCGGCACGGCCCCACGCGGGCGCATTTGCCCCGATAAACCCTCTCGAGGTAGGAATTGGCCATGGCCTCTACGCACCTCGTTCGACGTCTCGCCGTCGACCTGTGTCGAGTGAGCGCCCACATGTGTTGTCGCTGAAGCGAATTCTCGTCACGCCCGGTTCGTCGCGCAGTTCTTGCCGCTCCCGCGTGCCCCCTGGCAGCCACCCCTGCCGACTCCCTTCCTCATTTAAGCTGAATCACGTCCGTCCGCACACCGAAGAGGTAGTTGACCCCTGATGACCGATCAGACTCGTCCCCTTCGCGTCGCGATCGTCGGTGCCGGCCCCGCCGGTATCTACGCCGCCGATGCGCTCATGAAGTCCGACACCGAGGTCAGCATCGACCTGTTCGAGCGGATGCCCGCGCCGTTCGGTCTCATCCGCTACGGCGTGGCGCCGGACCATCCCCGCATCAAGGGCATCATCACCGCCCTGCACAAGGTGCTCGACAAGCCCCAGGTCCGGCTGCTCGGCAACCTCGACTACGGCACCGACATCACCCTCGACGACCTGCGTCGCTTCTACGACGCGGTGATCTTCTCCACCGGCGCCAACGCCGACCGGGCCCTGAACATCCCGGGCATCGACCTCGACGGCAGCTACGGCGCCGCCGACTTCGTCTCCTGGTACGACGGCCACCCCGACGTGCCGCGCAGCTGGCCGCTCGAGGCCGAGAAGGTCGCCGTGCTCGGCGTCGGCAACGTCGCCCTCGACATCGCGCGCGTCCTCGCCAAGACCGGCGACGAGCTGCTGCCGACGGAGATCCCCGCCAACGTCTACGAGGGCCTGAAGAACAACAAGGCCGTCGAGGTGCACGTGTTCGGCCGCCGCGGTCCCGCTCAGGCCAAGTTCACGCCGCTCGAGCTGCGTGAACTCGATCACTCGCCGACCATCGAGGTCATCGTCGATCCCGAGGACATCGACTACGACGAGGGCTCGGAGGCCGCGCGCCGCAATTCCAAGCAGGTCGACATGGTCGCCAACACCCTGCAGGACTGGGCCATCCGCGACGTGGGCGACCGCCCGCACAAGCTGTTCCTGCACTTCTTCGAGTCCCCGGCCGAGATCCTCGGCGAGGACGGCAAGGTCGTGGGCCTGCGCACCGAGCGCACCGAGCTCGACGGCACCGGCAACGTCCGCGGCACCGGCCGCTTCCGCGACTGGGATGTCCAGGCCGTGTACCGGGCGGTCGGCTACCTGTCGCAGAACATCGCCAAGCTGCCGTTCGACGAGCAGGCCGGCACCGTGCCCAACGAGGCCGGACGCGTCGTCGCCGACGAGTCCGCCGAGGGTCCCGCGCGTTTCCTGCCCGCCACGTACGTCACCGGCTGGATCAAGCGCGGTCCCGTCGGACTGATCGGCCACACCAAGGGCGACGCGAACGAGACCGTCGCGAACCTGCTCGCCGACCGGGCCCACGGCCTGCTGAACACCCCCGAGGATCCGTCCGAGGACGCGATCGTCGCCTTCCTCGAGGACAAGCAGCTGCCCTACACCACCTGGCAGGGCTGGTACCGGCTCGACGCGCACGAGCGCAGCCTCGGCGAGGCCGAGGGCCGCGAGCGCGTCAAGGTCGTCGAGCGTGAGGACATGTTCCGCGCGTCCGAGCCGCACAAGGCCTGACACCCCGACCCCTGGTGGCCGAATGTCACATCGCGTCGATTCGATCGACCGGATGTGACATTCGGCCACAGTCGTACCGGGGCACCTCCGGTCAGGTGAACAGCACCGCGCCGAGCCACACGCCGGCGGCGACGAGGCCACCGAGCAGTTCGACGAGGATCGACAGCGCCACCGCCTTGGTCGCGTGCACGGTCGACACCCACGCGTCACGGTGGGTGCGGTGCCGCTGCACCTCGGACAGGTAGGTGCCGAGCAGGAACCCGAGCAGCAGCCCGATCACGGGAACGACGAAGAACCCGACGATGCCGAGCAGACCGCCGGCGACGATCGACCGCGTCGGCACCCCGGCCCGTCGCATCCGGCCGCCCGGCCAGGTGTACTTCACGATGCCGGTCACCAGCAGGGCCGTCGTCGCGACGGCGAACACCGTCCACGCGACGGTGCCGCCGGTGAGCCACGCCCACACCGCGATCGCCCCGAAGATCAACAGGGTGCCCGGCAGGATCGGCACGACGATGCCGACGAGTCCGACGAGGACGGCCAGACCGACGAGCACCTCCGCCCCGGCGGTCACGGTGCGACCGCCCGCACGCGTGCGGCCGCCTCGACCGCGCGGGCCCGCGCGGTCTCGACGTCGGGACCGGTGGACACCGCCACCCCCATGCGACGCCGGACGAACGACTCGGGCTTGCCGAACAGCCGCAGGTCGGTGTCGGGCACCGACAGCGCGTCGGCGACGCCCTCGAAGACGACGCCGGCGGCCTCGAGGCCGCCGTAGATCACCGCGGACGCCCCGGGCGCGAGGAGTGCGGTGTCGACGGGCAGGCCCAGGATCGCGCGGGCGTGCAGCTCGAACTCGGAGTACCGCTGCGAGCGCAGCGTCACCAGGCCGGTGTCGTGCGGGCGGGGGCTCACCTCGGAGAAGTACACGTCGTCGCCCGCGACGAACAGTTCCACCCCGAAGACGCCGCGGCCGCCGAGCGCGCCGGTCACCGTCGCCGCGATCTCCCGGGACCGGGCCAGGGCCCGCTCGCTCATCGGCTGGGGCTGCCAGGACTCGACGTAGTCGCCGGCGCGCTGCAGGTGCCCGATCGGTTCGCAGAAGTACGTCTCGACCTGCCCCGACGGTCCGACGGCGCGGACGGTGAGCTGGGTGATCTCGTACTCGAAGTCGACGAATCCCTCGACGATGACCCGGCCGAGGTCGACGCGCCCGCCGGCGAGCGCGTAGTCCCAGGCGGCGGGGATCTCGTCGGGTGCGCGGACCGTGGACTGGCCCTTGCCGGACGAGGACATCACGGGCTTGATCACGCACGGGAACCCGACCTCGGCCGCGGCGGCGCGGACCTCGTCGAGGGATTCGGCGAAGCGGTACGGGGAGGTGGGCAACCCGAGTTCCTCCGCGGCGAGGCGCCGGATGCCCTCCCGGTTCATGGTCAGCCGGGTGGCCCGCGCGGTCGGGATGACCTCGGCGAGACCGCGTTCCTCGACGACGGCGAGCGCGTCGGTGGCGATCGCCTCGATCTCGGGCACGACCAGGTGGGGTTGCTCGGCTTCGACGAGTGCGAGCAGGGCTTGCGGGTCGTTCATGTCGACGGTGTGCGCGCGGTGCGCCACCTGGTGCCCGGGCGCGTTCGGGTACCGGTCCACCGCGATGACCTCGACACCGAGCCGCTGCAGCGCGATGACCACCTCCTTGCCCAGCTCACCCGCACCGAGGAGCATGACGCGCAGGGCGCCGGGAGTCAGCGGGGTACCGATTCGTGGTGAGACCATGGGGGGACTATATGTGCCCCTCAGGTCGCACCCGGAGGTCGCGATGGACGTCGCCGAACCGAATCTCGAGTCGGACACCGGACGGTTCTTCACCACGGCCGGGATCGATCCCGCCGACGAGATGGACTGGCAGCGGCGCGACGCCCGCATCGTCCACCACGGCACCGGCGCGGTGGTGTTCGAACAGCGCGACGTCGAGTTCCCCGCCGCCTGGTCGCAGAACGCGACCGACATCGTCGCGCAGAAGTACTTCCGCGGCGCTCCGGGCACCGCCGCCCGGGAACGGTCGCTGCGCGACGTCGTCGCGCGCATCGTGGACACGATCACCGCGTGGGGCGCGGCCGACGGCCACCTCGACGACCCGGAGGCGTTCGCCGCCGAGCTGACCTACCTGGTCCTGACGCAGCGGGCGTCGTTCAACAGCCCCGTGTGGTTCAACATCGGGGTGCCCGACACTCCGCAGCAGGCCAGCGCGTGCTTCATCCTGTCGGTCGAGGACAGCATCGATTCGATCCTCGAGTGGTACCGGCAGGAGGCGGTGATCTTCAAGGGCGGGTCGGGCGCGGGGGCGAATCTGTCGCGCATCCGGTCGTCGGCCGAGCCGCTGGCCGGTGGGGGCACCGCGTCGGGCCCGGTGAGTTTCATGCGCGGCGCCGACGCCTCGGCGGGCACCATCAAGTCCGGCGGCAAGACGCGCCGGGCCGCGAAGATGGTGATCCTCGACGTCGGCCATCCCGACGTCGAGGAGTTCGTCGACTGCAAGGCGATCGAGGAACGCAAGGCGCGGGTGCTCGCGAAGGCCGGGTTCGACATGGGGCTCGACGGTCGCGACATCCATTCGGTGCAGTACCAGAACGCCAACAACTCGGTGCGGGTGAGCGACGAGTTCATGCAGGCCGTCGCGGACGGCGCCGAGTGGCCGCTGCGCGCGGTCACCACCGGTGCGACGGTGCGCACGGTGCCCGCCCGCGACCTGTTCCACCGGATCGCCGCCGCCGCCTGGGAGTGTGCCGATCCGGGGTTGCAGTTCGACACCACCGTCAACCGCTGGCACACCGCGGCCGCGACGGGCCGGATCAACGGATCGAATCCGTGTTCGGAGTACATGCACCTGGACGACTCGGCGTGCAACCTGGCGAGCCTGAACCTGCTGGCGTTCCTGCGCGACGACGGCACGTTCGACGTCGCCGGGTTCCGGCACGCCGTCGCGGTGGTGCTGACCGGCCAGGAGATCCTCGTGAGCCGCGCCGACTACCCCACCGACCGCATCGCGGAGACGTCGCGGCGGTTCCGGCAGCTCGGCCTCGGCTACGCCAATCTCGGTGCGCTGCTGATGGCGCTGGGGCTGCCCTACGACAGTGACGCCGGCCGGGCCTACGCCGCGGCCCTGACGGCCCTGATGACCGGGCACGCGTACGCGGTCTCGGCGCGGATGGCTCGTCGGCTCGGGCCGTTCGAGGGATTCGCCGAGAACCGGGAGCACACCCTCGCGGTGCTGGCTCGTCATCGCGGCGCCGTCGACGACATCGACGAACAACTCGCGCCCGCCGGCATTCTCGCCGCGGCGCGGGAGGACTGGGACGCGGCGTGCGCGCTCGCCCAGGCACACGGGGTCCGCAACAGCCAGGTGACGGTCCTCGCGCCGACCGGCACGATCGGCCTCGCCATGGACTGCGACACCACCGGTATCGAACCCGATCTGGCGCTGGTGAAGACGAAGAAGCTGGTCGGCGGCGGGACGCTGTCCATCGTCAATCGCACGGTGCCGCGGGCCCTGTCCCGGCTCGGCTATCCCCCGGATCGGGTGGCCGAGCTGCTCACGCACATCGACACGCACCGCACGGTCGTCGGCGCGCCGCAGTTGCGGGCCGAGCATCTGCCGGTGTTCGCAACCTCCATGGGCGACAACGTGATCGCACCGCGCGGACACGTACTGATGATGGCCGCGGTGCAACCCTTCCTCTCGGGCGCGATCTCGAAGACCGTGAACCTGCCGGAGGCGGCGACCGTGGCCGACATCGAGGAGTTGTTCCTCGACGCGTGGCGGCTCGGACTCAAGGCGATCGCGGTGTATCGCGACAACTGCAAACTGGGACAACCACTGTCGGCCACGGCCGCGCCGCGCGCGACGACGGTGCCCCGGCCGCGGCGGGAACGGCTGCCCCGGTTGCGCCGGTCGCGCACCTTCGAGTTCCGCGTCGCGGACTGCAAGGGCTTCGTCACCGTGGGCCAGTACGACGACGGCCGTCCGGGCGAGATGTTCCTGCGGGTGGCAAAGCAGGGCTCGACCCTGGCCGGGATCATGGACGCGTTCTCGATGGCGGTGAGTTACGGCCTGCAGTACGGGGTTCCGTTGCGCACGTTCGTCAACGCGTTCACGAGCACCCGATTCGAGCCGGCGGGCATCACCGACGATCCGGACCTGCGGATCGCGACGTCGATCCTGGACTACATCTTCCGGCGCCTGGCGGTGGAGTACCTCGACGCGGACGAGCGGGCCGAACTCGGCATCCGCACCGGCGCCGAACGCAGCGAGCCCGCCGCCGAGGTCGTCGTGGACACGCGCCAGGGACGCGCCCGCGGCAGCGACGCGCCGTACTGCATGCAGTGCGGGGTGCAGATGCAGCGTTCCGGCTCCTGCCACGCGTGTCCGTCGTGCGGAAACACCAGCGGGTGCAGCTGACGAGGCGGCGACCCCGCCCGGGTGTGCCTAGCCGGCGACCTCCATCAGCGACAGGACGTTGCCGTGCGGGTCGCGGAACCATGCGACCCGCATGCCCTCGGGCGAGGTCCACGCGTCGTGGTCGTCCTGGTCCATTCCGTTGTAGCGGACGAACTCGACACCCTTGGCCCGCAGGGCGTCGACGGTCGCGTCCAGGTTCGGCACCCGCCACCCCAGCGCGGTGTAGCCGGTGTCGGAGCGGGACTGCACCAACGTCACCCGGACCGGTGCGCCACCGCCACCGTCGAGAATCAGCGTGAAATGGTCCCGGGACAGCTTCTCGAAACCGAGCGTGTCGACGTAGAACATCTCCGAGATGTCGAGGTCGGTACTGGGCAGGAAGCTCACGAGCTGACCGCTGATCGTCATGGGCTCCACTGTGCGCCTCGCCTCGCGGCCAGGCAAGGACGCGACAATCCGAGCGTGGCGGGCCCGGAGTACTAGCATCTGCGACATGAGCACCTCCGAGATCGCGACCGTCCTGGCCTGGCACGACGCCGTCAACTCCAACGACATCGAGACCCTGCTGGCGCTGTCGAGCGACGACATCGTGCTGCCCACCGGCGACGACGACGAGGACCAGGGCCTCGACGAGTTGCGCGAGTGGGCGACGACGGCGGGCGTGACGTTCCGGCCGGGCCGGATGTTCGTGCACGAGGGCATCGTCGTCGTCGAGGAGACCGCGACGTGGGCGGCCGATCCGGAGCACCCGCGTAGTGAAGCGATCGCGTTCCGCGTGGTGGGCGACCACGTGGTCTCGGTGTACCGGCACGACACGCTCGAGGAGGCGTTCGAGGCCACTCGCCTCAACGAGGGTGATCTGTACGAGGGATAGGGCACGCCGTGACCCTCGGCACACCCTAACGATCGCTAAGGTAGCCTCCTCGGGGAATGGTCCCAACGCACCCGAGTGAGGTTCGACGAGTGTCCGCTGAAGCTGTTGAGAAGAAGGGTCCGCTCGCGGGTATCCGCGTCGTCGAGTTCGCGGGTCTCGGTCCCGGCCCGCACGCCGCGACACTGCTCGCCGACCTCGGCGCCGACGTCGTCTGCGTGCAGCGTCCGGGTCTGATTCCGCCCGCCGGGCACCGCGACCAGATCCAGCGCGGCCGCCGCGTCGTCGAGGCCGACCTCAAGGATCCCGAGCAGGTCGAGAAGGTGCTCGGGCTGATCGAACGCGCCGACGTGCTCATCGAGGGCTTCCGCCCGGGGGTCACCGAGCGCATGGGCCTCGGCCCGGACGTCGCGCTGGCCCGCAATCCGCGCCTGGTGTACGGCCGGATGACCGGATGGGGGCAGGAGGGGCCGCTCGCCCACGCCGCCGGGCACGACATCAACTACATCTCGCTGACCGGTGTGCTGCACGCCGTCGGACGCAAGGGTGAGCGGCCGGTGCCGCCGCTGAACATGGTCGGTGACTTCGGCGGCGGCTCGATGTTCCTGATCTTCGGCATCCTCTCCGCCCTCGTCGAACGCCAGAGTTCCGGCAAGGGACAGGTCGTCGACGCCGCGATGGTCGACGGCGCGCTCGCGCTCTCGCACATGATGTGGGCGTTCCGCGGCCGCGGCGTGTGGTCGGACGAGCGCGGCGTGAACCTTCTCGACACCGGCGCCCCGTTCTACGACGTGTACGAGACCGCCGACGGCAGGTACATGGCGGTGGGCTCGATCGAGCCGCAGTTCTACGCGCTGCTGCTGCAGGGTCTCGAGCTCGACCCGGCCGAGCTGCCGCAGCAGCTCGACACGTCGGCGTGGCCGCAGATGAAGAAGCTGTTCACGGAGAAGTTCCTGTCCAAGACTCGCGACGAGTGGGCCGCGATCTTCGACGGCACCGACGCGTGCGTCTCCCCCGTGCTCACGTTCGGCGAGGCCCCGGCCAACCCGCACATCGCGGCCCGCGGCTCGCTGATCGAGCTCGACGGCGTCACCCAGCACGCCCCGGCGCCCCGCTTCTCCCGCACCCCGGCCGGCGCCCCCACCCCCCCGGCCGGCGAGGCCACCGACATCGACTCCGTCTGGCGCTAGGCAGCGAAGCTGCCGGTGTGTCCTTTGGGCGGCCAGGGCCGCCCAAAGGACACACCGGCGCCGCAGGCGCCTACAGGAGATGCACGGCGCCCGTGTCCACGGCCTCGTGCAGGAACGCCGGGGACACGTCCGGGCGGCCGGCGCGGCCCCTGCCTGCGGTGAGCTCGTCCGCGAGGCGGCGCGCGACGTCGAGTACGAGCGGGCCGCCGTCGGGCAGGAACCGGTGCAGGCCCGCTCGTTCGCATCGCGCGGCGACGGAGGCCAGCAGGGTCACCGCCTCCTCGTGCCGTCCGGCCGCGGCCAGGCACGCCACCTCGAGTCGCTCCGCGCGCAACAGCCTCCGCTCCCGGCGGCTGCCGCGCAGCAGCTGCACCCACTCGCCGGCCCACCGGCACGCCAGTTCGGTGTTCTCCGGTGTGGGGTCGGCCAGCAGCAACCGGATGGCCGTGGTCTCCTCGAACTGCGCTGTCCAGGCCGCCGTGCCGTGGTCCGGTCGCGGACGCGTGCCGTAGGACACCGGTGGCGGCGGCGCCACCCCCGGCAACGGCCCGAGCCCGAGCCGGACCCGTTCGTTCTCCACGACAGCCGCCAGCCGCTCCAGGTCCATGACGGCGGCCGCGCGGCCGCCGTCCGCCCGGCGCGGC
>NZ_AJFC01000097.1:0-3351 GCF_000256505.1 Rhodococcus sp. P14
GCGACACCACCGCGTCGCGGTCGCCGCGCACGGCCTTGAGCCGCGCACCGACGACGTACCGCGAGATCTTGAAGTCCACGACCCCGCCCTCGGACCCGAGGGCGTAGCCGTCGTCGAGCAGCCGTTCGGCCTCGTCGAGTTCGCCTCGTTCGTAGAGCAGCTCGCCGAGGATCGACCCGGCCAGCATCGCCGCCGACGAGTGCCGGCCGGCGCCCCGGCGCGCCGCCCGCAGACCCGCCCGGAAGTGCTCCTCGGCGCCGGCGACGTCGAGCTGTTCGATCGCCGCGAGGCCCAGCAGGGCACGGCCGTGCATGAGGTTGTAGGGCCCCTCGTTGAGGTCGTGATACGGCTGGGCCAGCTGTTGCAGCCGAACCACCTCGTCGTAGTCCGCGCGGTAGACCGCAGCGAACGTGGCGACGTTGAGCCCGGACGCGATCACCAGCGGCGGCAGCGTGTCGGCCCGGGCCAGGCAGTGCTCGACGAGATCGTCGGCGCGTTCCATGCGGTCGCACCGCAGGTCGACGACGCCGCGCACGACCTCCACCTCGACGGCGATGTCGGCCGCCTCCTCGGCGTCCGTGCCGGAGTCCGCGACCGCCGCCTCGACCACCTCGAGCGCGCGCAGCGCCGGTGCCGAGCGGTGCAGCAGGATGTTGGCCCATGCGATGGACAGTTGCAGGTGGATCCGGCCCGAGGCGGCCCGGCGCGGCAGCTTGGCGACGAGGCCGAGCAGGGTGGTCGCATGGCCGTGTTCGAGCAGCCGGCGCCCGTTCTCCTCGACGAGATCCGTCGCGCGGTCCTCGTCCCCCGCGGCGAGGGCATGGTCGACGGCCTCACCGACCATGGCATGGCTCTCGAACCATTCGGACGCGGTCCGGTGCAGGGCCGGGATGCGTTCGGGGTGTTCGCGTTCGAGCCGTTGCCGGAGGAATTCGGCGAACAGCGGCTGATACCGGAACCAGCGGCCGTCCTCGTCGATCCGGTGCAGGAACAGATCCCGCTCCTCGATGCTCTCGAGGAGCGCCTGGCCACGTTCGTGCCCGGTGAGGGCGGTGGCGAGGCTGCCGCAGATGCGTTCGGTGATCGAGGAGGCGAGCAGGAACTCGACGTCGGCCGGGGGCAGGGAGGCGAGCACGTTCTCGGCGAGGAACTCGCCGATCGCCCGGTGCCGGCCGGACAGATGTGAGATCAGCTCCTCCGGGTCGTCGCGCCCGCGCAGCGACATCGCCGCGAGCTGCAGGGCCGCCGCCCACCCGTCGGTCGCGGCGGTCAGGTCGGCGACCTCGTCGTCGTCGAGGTCGAGGCCGGCGAGGTCGACGAGGAACACGCGGGCCTCGTCCACGTCGAAACGCAGTTGCTCGTAGTCGATCTCGACGAGTTCGTCGCGCACCCGCATCCGGCTGGTGGGCAGGCCCGAGCGGGTACGCCCGACGACGACGAGTTGCAGATGGTGGCAGGCGTTGTCCAGCAGGAACGCCATCGCGGCGACCGTCGCGGGATCCGTCACCCGATGCCAGTCGTCGATGATGACGACGAGTCGTTCACCGGCCTCGTGGATTTCGTCGACGAGCGAGGTGAGCACGTAGCGTTCCGCCTCGTCCCCGTGTTCGTCGAGCACCTGGCCGAGTTCGCGTGCGAGCGACGGCCGGACCTGCCGGATGGATTCGACGAGATGCGTCAGGAACCACACCACGTTGTTGTCGTCGTGGTCGACGTTGAGCCAGGCGACGGGCACGTCCTTCCCGGTGAGCACGTAGCGCCACTGCAGGGCCAGCATGGTCTTGCCGAATCCCGGTGGCGAGTGGATGGCGGTCAGTTTCCGTCGCTGGTCCGCGTCGAGGATCGACAGCAGGCGCCGGCGCGGCACCAGCCGGCGCGGCGTCGACGGCGGCCGGAACCGCGTGGCCGGAGCCGGCGGGGTGGTCGCGCGCACACCGGACCGGTAGGTGCCCCGTCGCTCCGCCACGGACGGCGACGGAGGGTGACCGGACTCCGAACCCGGCTCGAGTTCCCCGGCTACGGGCAGTTCGTCGACCGGCAGCCCCTCGTCCGCCTGCACCTCGCGCAGCATCTCCCCGAACTCGGCGGCGCTCGCGGGCCGGGTCTGCGGGTCCACCGACATGGCACGTTCGATCGCCGACGAGAGCGCATCCGGGATCCCCCGCTCCCGCAGGTCCGGAACGGGCTGGGTGGTCACCCGGACGAACTGCGCCACGACCCGCTCGCCGCTGCGCCGTTCGAACGCCGCGTGTCCGGTGAGCACGCAGAACAGCGTGGCGCCGAGACTGTAGACGTCCGAGGCCGGTGTGGGCGCACGTCCGCTGAGCACCTCGGGGGCGGTGAAGGCCGGCGACCCGGTCACCTCGCCCGTCGCCGTCTCGAAGCCGCCGCTCACGCGTGCGATGCCGAAATCCGTGAGCTGCGGCTCGCCGAACTCGGTGAGCAGGATGTTGCCCGGCTTGATGTCGCGGTGCAGGATGCCGGCGCGGTGGCCCGTTTCGAGGGCGCCGGCCAGCTTGATGCCGATGCGCAGCACCTCCGGCCACGGCACGGGGCCGGTACTGCGCAGTTGCGCGTCGAGCGAATCGCGCGAGTGGTACTGCATCACGAGGTACGGGCGTCCCGTTCGGGTGGTGCCGACCTGCATGACGTTGACGATGTTCGGGTGCCCGGACAGCCGGCCCATCGCGCGCTGCTCCCGCAGGAAGCGTTCGAGATTGTCGGGGTCCATGTGGGAGGTGAGGACCTTCACCGCGACCGGACGGTCGAGTGCGGTCTCGTAGCAGCGGTAGACGACCCCGAAACCGCCGCGCCCGATCTCACGCGCGTCGTCGAATCCGGCGTCGGCCAGCTCGGCGGCGAGGTCGACCCCGACGTCGCGTTGCGTCGCGTACGGATCGTGTTCGGCCACAGTAACTCTCGCATCCGTCCGATATGGCGACTCCCAGGCGGCCACCCGTTCGTACCCCTCGAGCATAACGCCGCGGGCCCGTTCCCGGTCGGGGTCCGGCCACCCCCGAATCAGACCACGAGGTGTGGTTCGACGAGGTCCCGGCCGCGGGCCAGCGCGTCGTACGCCGAGGCCACGGACGCGACCGCCCGGCGCACCTCGTCGGCCTCGCGCGCATAGGGCAGCCGCAGGAACCGTTCGAACGCGCCTTCCACCCCGAAGCGGGGTCCCGCGGCGAGGACCACACCGTGAGTGGGGGCGGTCGCCGCGAGCGCGGTCGACACCGGCGTGGGCATCCGCACCCACAGCGACATCCCGCCCGGTCCGACCGTGTACGTCCAGTCGGGCAGGAACTCGTCGAGCGCGCCGAGCATCGCCGCCCGCCGGCGGGGGCGCCGGGC
>NZ_AJFC01000098.1:0-27994 GCF_000256505.1 Rhodococcus sp. P14
CCGCGTCGCCGCTCGAGCAGGTCCTCGACGTCGCCGAGCAGGTGCGCCGCGGCGAGCTGCTCCATGACCGGCGTGCCGAGGTCGACGGCGGAGCGCGCCCCCACGAGCCGGGTGATCAGGGATCGGTCGGCGCGGATCCAGCCCACCCGGAGACCGCCCCAGAGGGACTTGCCGGTCGAGCCCACCGTCACGACGGAGCGGTCCGCGCCGTACGAGGCGACGGCGGGCGGCGGCGGGGTGTCCAGCCACAGGTCCACCATCGTCTCGTCCACGACGAGCGTCATGCGGGTCTCCTCCGCGATGCGGACGAGTTCGGCCCGGCCCGGCGCGCCCATGCACAGCCCGGTGGGACTGTGGAAGTCCGGGATCAGGAACGCCATTCGCGCCGCGGTCTGCCGGGCGGCGCTGCGCAGGCCCTCCAGGTCCCAGCCGTCGTCGGCGCCGCCCTCGGGCCGCACCGGCACGACGACCGGCCGCGCCCCGTGCCGCCGGATCGCCTCGAGCGCATTGGGATAGGTGGGATGGTCGACGATCACCCGGTCGCCGGCGTCGGTGAGCACGCCGAGCAGCAGGCGCAGCGCGTGCTGCGCGCCCGAGGTGACCATGATCTGGTCCGCCCCGGTCGGCAGGCCGCGGTCCCGGTAGCGCCGCGCGATCACCTCCCGCAGCAGGGCCAGGCCGATCGGTTCCATGCCGTGGGAGTCGAGGTAGGCGGGCACCGACCGCAGCGCGGCGGCGTAGGCCGACTCGATCTCGGCGGCGGGCGCCGGCATGGACGCGGAGCTGAGATCCACGGGCTCCGGCGCTTCCGCGGCGGCCGGGGCGGCGGGACGCGCCGGCGTGCCCCGTCGCCGCGGCGGCAGCGCGACGGTGCTGCGCGCACCCTGCCGGCTGCGCAGGTAGCCGGCCTCGCGCAGTGCCGTGTACGCGGACGTGATGGTGGTGCGGCTCAGCGCCAGTGCGGCGGCGAGCTCACGCTCGCTGGGCAGCGCCACGCCCAGGGGGACGCGGCCGTCGTGCACCAGCAGCCGGATCCCGTCGGCGAGAGCCCGGTACGCGGGCCGCCGATCGGCGGTGTCCTGCCAGTTGCCGAGGTCGCGGGCCAGGGAACCGGCTCCGATCGCACGCGTGATCACCAGTCCAGTATCGCAGTCCAGTCGGCGAGGTGGTCACCTGTCCCCGGGCCAGTTCATACTGACGGCGTGACCACCCTCGGCTACACCCTGTTCGACACCGCCGTCGGCACGTGCGGGCTCGTGTGGTCCGCGGCCGGCGTCGTCGGCGTGCAACTGCCCGAGACCGCGCCCGAACCCACGCGTGACGCACTGCTCGGCCGGTTCCCGGCCGCGGTCGAGCGGCCCGTCCCGGCGGGGGTGCAGCCCGTGATCGACGCCGTCGCCGCGCATCTCGCGGGGGCGCCCGACGACCTGCGCCGGGTTCCGGTCGACTACCGGAACGTCTCCGAATTCGACACGGCGGTCTACGAGTTCGCCCGGACCGTCGACCCCGGCGCGGTCGCAACCTACGGCGAGGTGGCGCGCCGGGTCCGCCGGCCGGCCGGCGCCCAGGCCGTCGGACAGGCGTTGGGACGCAACCCCGTTCCGCTGATCGTGCCGTGCCACCGGATCCTCGCCGCGGGCGGCGGGATCGGCGGGTTCTCCGCGCCCGGAAGCACGGTCACGAAGCGGGAGCTGCTCGCCCTCGAGCACGCCCCCGGCTTCGGCGATCCGACCCTGTTCTGACGCGGGGCCGCAGCGGGTTTCAGCTCAGGATGTCGCGGCGCACGATCGTCTGGTCGCGGCCCGGGCCGACACCGATGCACGACATCCGCGCACCCGAGAGTTCCTCGAGCCGCAGCACGTAGTTCCGGGCGTTCTCCGGCAGGTCCTCGAAGGTGCGGGCCTCGGAGATGTCCTCCCACCAGCCGGGCATCTCCTCGTAGATCGGCGTGGCGTGGTGGATGTCGGTCTGCGTCATCGGCATTTCGTCGACGCGGACCCCGTCCACCTCGTAGCCGACGCAGATCGGCACGGTCTCGAGGCTCGACAGGACGTCGAGCTTGGTGAGGAAGTAGTCGGTGATGCCGTTGACGCGGGTCGCGTAGCGGGCGATCACGGCGTCGAACCAGCCGCAGCGCCGGGCCCGGCCGGTGGTGACACCCACCTCGCCACCGGTCTTGGCCAGGTAGGCGCCGTGCTCGTCGAACAGTTCCGTCGGGAAGGGACCCGACCCCACCCGGGTGGTGTAGGCCTTGAGAATGCCGAGGACCGTGCCGATCCGGTTGGGACCGATGCCCGAGCCGACGGCCGCGCCGCCGGCGGTGGGGTTCGACGACGTCACGTACGGGTAGGTGCCGTGGTCGACGTCGAGCAGCGTGCCCTGCGATCCCTCGAGCAGTACCGTCTCGCCGGCCTCGAGGGCCTTGTTCAGGCGCAGCCGGGTGTCGGCGATGCGGTGCCTGAACCCTTCCGCCTGGCCGAGCACCTCGTCGACGACCTGCTGCGGGTCGAGGGCCTTGCGGTTGTAGATCTTCGACAGCACCTGGTTCTTGAACTCCAGGGCGGCCTCCACCTTGTGGGTGAGGATCTTCTCGTCGAGGACGTCGGCGACGCGGACGCCGACGCGGGCGATCTTGTCCTGGTAGCACGGGCCGATGCCCCGGCCGGTGGTGCCGATCTTCTTGGCGCCGAGGAAGCGTTCGGTGACCTTGTCGATGGCCACGTGGTACGGCATGATCAGGTGCGCGTCGGCGCTGAGCAGCAGGTTCGTGGTGTCGACCCCACGGTTCTCGAGACCGGCGAGCTCGTCGAGCAGCACGCCCGGGTCCACGACCACGCCGTTACCGATGACGTTGGTGACGCCGGGAGTGAGGATGCCGGAAGGGATCAGGTGCAGCGCGAAGTTCTCCCCGTTCGGGAGGACGACGGTGTGGCCGGCGTTGTTGCCCCCCTGGTAGCGCACCACCCACTGCACCCGGCCACCGAGCAGATCGGTGGCCTTGCCCTTGCCCTCGTCGCCCCACTGGGCGCCGATCAGGACGATTGCCGGCATTTCGCTGTCTCCTAGGGTGTCGACGTGCGGGCGCCCTCCGCCTGCAGGGTTCTGCCGTCACAGAACAGAAGCCGGGGGGACAGTCTAGCGGACCACACGTGCGGCACCGCCCCCGGCGTCCGCGGGCCGCCGTCCCGACTGTGACGGGTGCCGACGATCCACCCGACTCACCGTGCCGCGTTCGAGCGTCCGGCGGTGAGGCGAGTCGTGACTAGAGTGAGTGGAGCATCGTCGCCCGCGAGAGGAGTGCTCTTGACCCCCGTTGTGCTCAAGTGCGGTGATGCCCCACTGCCGTTGACACTGACATCCCTGACCACGTTGACCGCCCCGGCTCTGCCCGGCAAGGACGACTTCGAGGACGTGTTCGCGCATCTCGAGTCGGTCGAGGACCCCCGGCTCGTGGTGGTGGGCGGGGACGCCGCCTTCGCCGCGACGCTGACCCGGATGATGCGCACCGAGCGGCTCGGCATCGAACTGGCCTACGTGCCGGAGCGACGCACCCCGGCCGCCGAGGCGTACGGACTGCGGTTCGGATCGAAGGCCGCGACCGTCGCACTGCAGGGCACGGCACGGCCGGTGCCGCTCATCCGCGACGACGCCGGCATCGCCCTCGTCGGGCGTGCCCTCGTCGAGGGCGAGGTCGGTGAGCTGGTGGGCGAGGCGTACGTCGACGACACCCGGCTGTTCAGCGGGATGACCCCGGGTGTGCGGATCGAGCCGACCGTCGACATGCCGGGACTGCGGGCGGCGATCGATCGGCCGCGCTGGTTCGGCGGCTACCGCTGGGTGACCGGCCGTGCCGTGCAGCTCGGCTCACCCGGCGCCGTGCTCACCCGCGACGGGGTCGCCAATCCGCGGGCGGTCAAGCGCTCCACCTTCTACCGGCACGAGCACAAGTGGAAGCTGGTGCGCTGAGCGGGCTGCCGTCGCGGTACGAAAGCCGTTCCGGCTGAGCGCTTGTCGTGATTTCCTCCGCCCCCGCCGGACACCCGCACACCGGATTCCGCCGCGGGCGGGGTCCGCGGGCGCAGCCCTCACCGGCGTCACGCATTGCACCGGGCGAGGGCCTCGCCGGCGGCGCGCAGTGCGGCCCGCAACGACTCCGGGGCCACGACCTCGACCCCGCCGCCGAGGGCGAGGAGCTGGTCGAGCGCCACCTCCTCGGACTCGAGCAACAGGTCCACCCGCACCCACCCGTCCGCGTCCGGCGGTCCCGGTTCCACGTCGGCGGCGTCGGTGCCCACCACGCGGGGCAGGCGCCGCCACGCGGCCGGGCCGAGACGGAGTGTGCAGGCGAACCTGCGCAGCGCACGATCGAACTCCGCCGCGGACGCCGCCCAGTAGGCGGGCAGGTCGAATCCGTCGGGCCGTCGGGCCGGGGCGTCGAGGACGGCGGCGGACGCGATGCGCCCGACCCGGTAGGTCCGGACGTGACCGCGGTGCGCGGCGACGAGGTACCAGACCCCGGCCTTGGCGACGAGCCCGAGCGGGTCGAGGGTGCGCGCCACGGTCCGGTCGCCGCGCCGGTAGCGGATGTTCAGGCGGCGCTCGTCGAACACGGCGGACGCGACGGCCGGCAGGTGCGTGTTGTCCCCCGGTGCGGCGAACCAGCCGGGGACGTCGACGTGGACCCGGTCGCGCCAGGCCTGGGCGGCGCTGCGCAGGGTGACCGGCATGGACCCGAGCAGCTTGCCGCGGGCCGCATCGAGTTCCACACCGAGGTCGGCGGCGAGGGTGGGCACCCCCAGCAGCATCAGCGCGGCACTCTCGTCGCTGGTGAGCCCGCTGAGCCGGGACTGCCACCCGTCGAGCAGGCGGATGCCGCCGCCCGGTCCGCTCTCCGTCCACACCGGGACCCCCGCGGCGGACAGGGCACCGACGTCGCGGTACACGGTGCGCACCGAGACGCCGAGATCGTCCGCGAGCCGCTGCGCGGTCAGGCCCGCGGTGCCCTGCAGACGCAGCATCATCGCGAGCAGGCGTGCCGATCGCATGACCGCAGCCTACGCAAAAATCACTGACACTCGATGTCAGTGATATCGGCGCATCCTGACCTCATGAGTCCATGGAAAGAGTTCTCCGAGCAGGCACCGGATCTGGCACAGGCGATCGCCGCACGACTACAGGCGCACAAGCATCACGTCCTGGCGACGCTGCGGCGGGACGGTTCACCGCGCGTCAGCGGGACGGAGGTGGAGATCGTCGACGGCCGACTGGTGCTCGGGTCGATGCCCGGCGCGAGGAAAGCCCGCGACCTGCAGCGCGATCCGCGCTACGCCCTGCATTCCAATCCCGGGCACCACTCGATGACGGGCGGCGACGCGAAGGTCCGCGGCCGGGCCCGGGAACTGCACGACGACGTGAAGGCGGCCGTGCTCGCCGCCTACCCGGAGGAGGTGCCGCCGGGGCCGATGCACCTGTTCGAACTCGACCTGGCCGAGGCCGTGCTCACCACGGTCGACGAGGAACACCTGTACGTGGATCTGTGGCGGCCCGGGGCCGCCGTCGAGCGTTTCGTCCGCTGACCGGGCCCGCCGCGCGGCCCGGCACGGAGAGGTTCGGCACGGAGAGTTCGGCGCCCCGGGCTGTCGAGTTCAACCCGGGGCGCCTTGGCCGGCCCGCATCCGGACTACGGAACAGCCCCGACCGTTGTGCCCCCTGCGGCGCGGTCGAAACCTCCGGACCCGAAATCGCTCCCCGCGACGCCCGAGCGGGCGAGGTGTGGACTCCCCGCCGAACGGGTAGCCGCCCCTCGGAGCCGGCCGCTCCGCGTGCGTGGCCGGTCGTTTGTCACGGGGAGGGTGAGACATGATCCGAGTGGCCTCGGTGCCCGCGTCGCACGTCTACGTCCGGCATCTGGCCGGACCGCACGGGGACGACGAGGTGGTGCGGCTTGCCGATCCGGTGCCCGCCGACGGACGCAAGGTACCGGGCGGATGGTGGCCGCCGCTGATGCTCGAGCCGGGATGGATCGCCGCCAACCACACCGAGTTCGACGTGTTCCACATCCACTTCGGCTTCGACGCGATCGAACCGGAGGCCCTGCAGGACGTGGTCGCGGAACTCGCCGACCACGACATCCCGCTCGTCTACACCGTGCACGACCTGCGCAACCCGCACCACCCCACGTCGGGCACCCACCACAAGCAGCTCGACGTCCTGATCCCCGCCGCCACCGAACTGATCACCCTCACCGAGGGCGCCGCCGGACGGATCGAGACGATGTGGGGCCGCACCCCCACCGTCCTGCCCCACCCACACGTCGTCGAACAGCCCTGGTTCGCGCGCGCGAACCGGTCCCCGGACGAGCCGTTCGTCGTCGGGGTGCACGCGAAGAGCCTGCGCGCCAACATGGACGTCTTCCCCGTCCTCGACGTCCTCTCCCACACCGTCCGTGACCTGCCGGGCGCGCAGTTGCGGATCAACGTCCACGACGAGATCTTCGATCCGGACAACCACTGGTACGCCCCCGAGGCCGGGGCGAAGATCCTCGCCTTCGGGGACCGGCCGGGCGTCGACGTGCGTGTGCACAAGTACTTCTCCGACGACGAGCTGTGGGAGTACCTGTCCTCGCTGTCTGTGTCCGTCCTGCCCTACCGGTTCGGCACCCATTCCGGCTGGCTCGAGGCCTGCCACGACCTCGGTACGGCGGTGATCGCCCCGAGTTGCGGGTTCTACCACCAGCAACGGCCCTGCCAGGTGTTCACATACGACGAGCAGACCTTCGACCCGGATTCCCTGGCCGATTCGGTGCGCGCGCTGTACCACAGCGGTCGGCGGCCCCACAGCGACTGGGCGCAGCGCATGTTCGAACGCCGCTTCCTGTCCCATGCGCACCACGCGATCTACGAACGGGCACTGTCGTGACGGGTCGCCCACTGCGTATCGCCCTCATCGCGTCCCACCGATTTCCCGTCGCGCAGCCCTTCGCCGGGGGACTCGAGGCACACGTGTGGCACCTGACCCGCGCGCTCGGCGCCGACGGACACCGGGTGACGCTGTTCGCCGCCGCGGGTTCCGACGTCACGCTGCCCGCCTCGTTCCTCGAGGTGCGCACCTTCACGCCCAGCCCCGCCGCCCGCAGCGACGTGTCGATGCCGCCGGAAGCGTTCCTCGACGCCCACCACGCCTACCTGTCCCTGCTGCTGGAACTGGCCGGCCCGCTCGCCGACTCGTTCGACGTGATCCACAACCACAGCGTCCACTACCTGCCGCCGGCGATGGCCGCGACGCTGCGGACCCCGATGCTGACCACCCTGCACACCCCGCCGACGCCGTGGCTCGAGTCGGCGCTCGCCGTCCCCGGCGGCGGCTCGGCGCACTACGCGGCCGTCAGCAGATACACCGCGGCGACCTGGGCGCATGCGGTCGCCTCGCAGATCACCGTCGTCCCGAACGGCGTCGACCTCGGGGCGTGGCCGCTCGGCCCGGGCGGGCCGTCGCTGATCTGGTTCGGACGACTGGTCCCCGAGAAGGGTGCCCACCTGGCGATCGAGGCGGCCCGGCGGGCGGGAACGTCCCTGCGGCTGGCCGGTCCGGTCAGCGACGAGGACTACTTCACCCGGCACATCGCCCCGCGTCTGGGCGACGGCGTCACGTATCTCGGTCATCTGCCGCAGCGGGAACTCGCGGCCGCGGTCGGCCGGTCGGCCGCGACCCTGGTGACGCCGCAGTGGAACGAGCCGTACGGCCTCGTCGTGGCCGAGTCCCTGGCATGCGGCACGCCCGTGGTCGCGTTCGCGCGCGGCGGCATCCCCGAGGTACTCGACCGGGGCAGCGGCTGCCTCGTCGCCCCCGACGACGTGGAGGCGCTGGCGGCCACCGTGCCTCGGGCCGTCCGATTGTCCCGGCTCGACGCCCGCCGCCGCGCCGAGACGTTCTGTTCCGAACGCACCATGGTGGACTCCTACCTCGCCCTGTACCGCCGCCTGTGTGCGGCCGGCTCCGTCGTCCGGCAGCGCCCGGCATGATCGGCTACTACATCCATCACCACGGACACGGGCACCGCACCCGGGCGGCCTCGATCTGCGCCCGCACGAGCGAACCCGTGACGGCCCTGTGCTCGGCGCCGTTGGGGCGCTTCGCCGACGTCTTCGCCGATGTCGTCGAACTGCCCCGCGACGACGAGTCCGTCGACACCGCGGAGGATCCCACCGCCGGCGGGTTGCTGCACTGGGTCCCCCGGCACGACCGCGGCCTACGCGAGCGGATGGCGGCGCTGGCGTCCTGGGTCGCCACGGCCCGGCCCCGGCTGCTGGTGGTCGACGTGTCGGTCGAGGTCGCGGTGTTCGCCCGGTTGCTGGGCGTCCCCGTCGTGGTCGTGGCCATGCCGGGCGAGCGCACCGACACCCCGCACGGGCTGGGTTACCGCGCGGCCGAGCACATCGTCGCGCCGTGGCCCCGGGAGGTGTACGAGCCGGCGTATCTACGTCCGTACGCGGACAAGACCACCTATGTCGGCGGCATCAGCCGGTTCGACGGCCGGCCCGTCGCCGGCCCCGCCCCCGGCGGCCGGCCCCGGGTCCTGGTCCTGAGCGGCAGCGGCGGCTCGTCCCTGTCGGCCGAGCGCCTGCACGAGCTGGCCGAGCGTCATCCCGGCTACGCGTGGGACGGTGTCGGCGTGCCGGGCGGTCCGTGGGTGGATGATCCGTGGTCCGACCTGAGCCGGGCCGACGTCGTCGTCGGTCACGCCGGGCAGAACTCCATCGCCGACATCGCCGCGGCACGGCGGCCGGCGATCGTCGTCGCCGAACCCCGGCCGTACGACGAGCAGTGCGCCACCGCCGACGCGCTGGGCCGAGCCGGCCTGGCGGTGACCCTGCCGGCCTGGCCGCATCCGGACGACTGGCCGAAACTGCTGCGCCGGGCCCTGCGGCTCGATCCCGCACAGTGGTCCCGGTGGCGCACCGAGGGGGCTGCCGGGCGCGCCGCCGCGGTGCTCGACGAGGTCGCCGCGAAGGTGGCACCACGATGAGAACGACCGTGATCACTCTCGTCGCCGGCCGGCACGCGCACCTGCGGCTGCAGCTGCGCGGCCTGACGCGCAGCGCACGGACTCCGGACGATCACGTGGTGGTGTCGATGGGCGACCCGGCCGTCGCACCGCTGATCGAAGCGGAGGGCTACCCGGCTCATACGGTGACCCTGCCGGCGGGCGGACCGTTGCCACCGTCCGCGGGCGGACCGTCGCCACCGTCCGCGGGCGGACCGTCGCCACCGTCCGCGGGCGGACCGTTGTCACTGTCCACCGCGCGCAATGTGGGCGCCGAGTGTGCCTTGGCGCGCGGCGCCGAGCTGCTGGTGTTCCTCGATGTCGACTGCATTCCCTCCGCGGGCCTCCTCGGGTTGTACGAGCGGGCCGCGAGCGATCCGCGGCACGGCAGCGCCCTGCTGTGCGGTCCGGTGACGTATCTGCCGCCGCCGGGGCCGCGCGGATACGACCTGGGCCGCCTCGAGCGGAGCGTGAACCCGCATCCGGCACGGCCGAACCCCCCGGCCGGCACGATCCGCACCGGCGACGAGTACGACCTGTTCTGGTCGCTGTCGTTCGCGGCGGCCCGCGAGACGTGGACGGCCGTCGGGGGCTTCTGCACGGACTACGTCGGGTACGGCGGCGAGGACACCGACTTCGCCCAGCGCGCCGCGCACGCCGGGGTGGGGTTGCGCTGGGTCGGCGGCGCGCATGCCTTCCATCAGCACCACCCGGTCTCCGACCCGCCGGTCGAGCATCTGCACGAGATCCTCCACAACGCCGCTGTCTTCCACCGGCGCTGGGGGCGCTGGCCGATGACCGGGTGGCTGACCCGATTCGCCGAGGCGGGTCTGGCCCGGTACGACGCGGCCGCGGACCGGTGGGTCGCCACCGCGGCGCATGCGGGGCGCGGACGTGGCCGATGTTTGGACCGGGACGCGCGGGGCAACTCGGTCGGGACGTGAACGTCCCCTGTCTCGACCGAACGGAGCATCGCAGTGTTCGACAAGAATCCGCCGGTTCCCGGCTCACCCGCCGGTTTCGAGGTTCCGGTCGAGGAACCCACGACCCCGACGGACCCGCCGCCGGCCAAACCCGACCAGCGTGAGCCCGTCCCGGTCACTGCCACCGGCACGCCCGAGGACCTGCCCGACGGTGCGCGCGGTCCCCAGGGCCGCTTCCTCACCACCGCCCAGGGCGCGCGGCTGACCGACACCGACCATTCCCTCAAGGCGGGTCGCCGCGGTCCGACGCTCTTGCAGGACCACCACTTCCGCGAGAAGATCACCCATTTCGATCACGAGCGCATTCCCGAGCGGGCGGTGCACGCCCGGGGCGCCGCGGCGCACGGCGTCTTCCGGGCCAACGGCGCCGCCTCGAAGATCACCCGCGCCGGATTCCTGCAGAAGGGCAGCGAGACGCGCGTCTTCGTCCGCTTCTCGACGGTGCTCGGTTCGCGTGGTTCCGCCGACACCGTCCGCGACACCCGTGGTTTCGCGACGAAGTTCTACACCGACGAGGGAACGTTCGACTTGGTGGGGAACAACATTCCGGTGTTCTTCATCCAGGACGCGATCAAGTTCCCGGACATCGTCCATGCCGCCAAGCCGCACCCGGACCGCGAGATCCCGCAGGCCCAGAGCGCACACGACACGTTCTGGGACTTCGTCTCGCTGCACACCGAGGCCACCGCGCACACCCTGTGGAACATGTCGGACCGGGGCATTCCGCGCTCCTACCGGATGATGGAGGGCTTCGGCGTCCACACCTTCCGTCTCGTCAACGCCGACGGCGAGACGTCGCTGGTGAAGTTCCACTGGAAGCCGCGCCTGGGTGTGCACTCGCTGGTGTGGGAGGAGGCGCAGCTGCTCGGCGGCATCGACCCGGACTTCCACCGCCGCGACCTCGCCGACGCCATCGAATCCGGCGCCTACCCCGAATGGGATCTGGGCGTGCAGGTCTTCCCCGACACCCCGGAGCAGACCTTCGAGGGCATCGACCTTCTCGACCCCACCAAGATCGTCCCCGAGGAGCTCGCCCCGGTGCAGGTGATCGGGACGATGCAGCTCAACGCCAACCCGACGAACTTCTTCGCCGAGACCGAGCAGGTTGCCTTCCATCCCGGCCACCTCGTCCCCGGCATCGACGTCACCGACGATCCGCTGCTCCAGGGTCGGCTGTTCTCCTACCTCGACACCCAGCTCAGCCGGCTCGGCGGACCGAACTTCGGCCAGTTGCCGATCAACCGGCCGCACGCCCCCGTCAACGACATGCTGCGCGACGGCATGCACCAGACCGGCATCCATCCGGGCGCGGCTCCCTACCGGCCCAACTCGCTCGGAGCGGGATGCCCGTTCCTCGCGGGCGTCGAGGACGCCGCGTTCATCGACGTGCCGGCGCCGATCGCCGCGGGTGTCAAGGAACGCGAGGCGCCGAGCACGTTCGACGATCACTTCTCGCAGGCCCGGCTGTTCTACCGGAGCCTGTCGGAGATCGAGAAGAAGCACGTGGCGAACGCGTACACGTTCGAGCTCGGGAAGTGCTTCGAGCAGGCGATCAAGGAACGGCAGCTGCAGGTGCTCGCGAACATCGACGCGGAGCTGTGCGCCACCGTCGCGGCGGGTCTCGGCCTGCCGGCACCGGAGCCGACGGTGTCGACGGACGGTGAGCCGCTGCGCAGCGAGGCCCTGTCCCAGGTCGGTGCGACGTGGCCGGTCGAGGGGCGGATGATCGGCATCGTCGCGGACGACAGCGCCGACGTCGCCGAGGTCGCCAAGGCCGTGGCGGCGGTGGCCGCGGCGAAGGCCGTGCCGCTGGTGATCGGTCCGCACGGCGGCAAGCTCGACGGCGGCCGCAAGGAGGTGCCGATCTCGCGCACCTTCGACACGGCGCGGTCCGTCGAGTACGACGCCCTGCTGCTCGCGAGCGCCCCGGCCGATCCGCGGGTACGCATTCTGGTCGACGAGACGTTCCGGCACTGCAAGGCGATCGGCACGTGGGGCACGGGCACCGAAGCGCTCGAGCACGCAGCCGTCCATACCGAGGCCCCCGGAGTGGTCACCGCCGACGATCCGGAAGCGGTGGTGACCGGAATCGTCGAACTGCTCGGCGCCCACCGTGTGTGGGAGCGGTCCCAGGCCTGACCCGCCCCCTGCTGCTGCGGCGGTGGTGCGGCGGTGGTGGTGGCCGAATGTCACATCGCGTCGATCGAATCGACCGAATGTGACATTCGGCCACCGGCACCACCCCCCCGCGGGTCTGTCAGGAGAAGGGCTTGCCGCCGGTGACGGCGATGACCTCGCCGGTGATGTAGCTCGACTCCTGCGAGGCGAGGAAGACGTAAGCCGGGGCCAGTTCGGCCGGCTGCCCGGGCCGGCCGAGCGGGACGTCGTCACCGAAGGATTCGAACTTCTCCCGGGGCATCGTGGCCGGGATGAGCGGCGTCCAGATCGGTCCCGGGGCGACGGCATTGACCCGGATCCCCCGCTTCGCGACGTCCGACGCCAGACCCTTGGTGAAGTCGACGATGCCGGCCTTGGTCGTGGCGTAGTCGAGCAGTTCCGGCGACGGGCTCGTCCCCTGGATCGACGACGTGTTGATGATCGTCGAGCCCGGTTCCATCACGTCGATCGCGAACTTGCACAGCCAGAACAACGCGTACAGGTTCGTCTTCAGCACGCGGTCGAACTGCTCGGTGGTGATGTCGGCGATCCCGTTCATCTGCACCATCTGGAACGCCGCGTTGTTCACCAGGATGTCCAGGCCGCCGAGGTCACGCACGGCCGTGTCGATCAGGTGCCGGCAGTGTTCCTCGGAGCGGATGTCGCCCGGCACCGCGACGGCGCGCCGACCCGCCTCCTCGATCCACCGCACGGTTTCGCGGGCGTCGTCCTCCTCGGACTCGAGATAGCTGAGGACGACGTCGGCGCCCTCACGGGCGAACGCGATCGCCACGGCCCGTCCGATCCCCGAGTCGGCACCGGTGATCAGCGCCCGTCGGCCCTCGAGCCTGCCGCTGCCGCGATAGGTCTGCTCGCCGTGGTCGGGTGCCGACACCATGTCGGACGTCAGGCCCGGGTACTCGAGTTCGGGTTGCTGCTCACGATCCGGGGCCGGGTACTGCTCGACCGGATTCCGGGGCCGGTGCTGGTCGGTCATGGGTCCTCCCTCAGCGGTGTGCGGGCGGTTACGGAGCCGCCGTGTCCGCACGGTGCATACCCGGCGCCGGGAGCGGGTACACGAGCGGCACCGGTCGGTGAATCCGAGCGCTGCAGCGCTCTCCCGACCCGACCTCTGGAAAGGATGGGGCTGTGACGGAACACGAGAGTGAGTTTCGGGGAAGCAGTGAATTTCGGAGAAGCGGTGAGTTTCGGCGAAGCAGTGAGTTTCGGCGAAGCGAGGAGACCCGCGCGGGTGCCGATCCGGTGCACAGCAGGCAGGCCCACGACCGGGACCTGACGAACGACAGCGACTTCCCGGCCGACGACGCCCGCACGATGCGCAGCCACGCCGGTGAGGCCCTGACCGATTCCCGGGGCTGGCCGGGCTACTTCTTCCTGGGCCTCGGGCTGCTGCTGCTCGGTCTGACTCTGGTGGCTGCCGGCTACGGCTTCGAGGGCTGGGCCTGGATCGCCGGTCCCGCCTGCATCGTGTCCTTCGGGATCGGTGCCCTGCTGGTCCTGCTCGAGCGCAAGCGGGTCCGCAACGTCGAAGGAACGAGCCTGCGCGAACCGCGCGGTCACTGAGCGGTGCGCCCCTTGGGCGGTCAGGGCAGCCCAAAGGGCACACCGCTGTAGGCTCCTTCGCGTGAATCCACGCCCGCCGACGTCCACGCAGCTGCGTGGCGCGTTCGTGGGCTCGACCTCCGCCGCGGTCTCCGTCGCAGCCCACGGCCTCGCGGGCGGCGAGATTCCGTCTCAGGCGTCGGTGGTGCTGATGGTCGCCGCCTGCGCCGCGTTCGGTGCCGCGGTGTCCGCGCTCCGGTCGCACCGGCCGCTGACCGCACTGGTGCTCGTCCTGGCCGCGGGCCAGACGATCGGTCACACCGTCCTGACCCTCACCGCCGAGCACGCCCACGGCCTCGGGCTCTCGCCCGCGATGCTCGGCGCCCACGCCGCGGCCCTCGTCGTCTCCGCCGCCCTGATCCGGGCGGCCGAGCAGGGTTGCGTCGCGGCACTCGGCGTGTTGCGGCACATCGTCGCCGCGATACTGACCCTGCCCCCGGCGCATGCGCCGCTGTGGGTGGCCACACCCTCGCACCGGGCACGTCTCGTGCTGCGAGTGCTCGTTTCCGCACAGGCCGGCACCCGGGGTCCGCCCCGCACCGCCTGACCCGATCCTGTTCCGCCGCGTCCGTACCCCGCGGCGGCTTTCCCACGTGTGACGACGCTGCCGTCGTCACCGACGATCGAAACGAGCATTCGCATGTCCACGACCGACCTCGGGACGGATCGTTCCGTCCCGCCCCCGACCCGCCGATCCGGCACCTCCTCCCTGCGACCACTCGTGCTGCGGCTGCACTTCTACGCCGGCCTCCTCGTCGCCCCGTTCATCCTGATCGCCGCGGTCAGCGGCGGCCTCTACGCGCTCGCGCCGACGATCGAGCAACTCGTCTACCGCGATCAGCTGCACACCGATGCCACCGGTCCCGCCGTGCCGGTGGCCGAGCAGATCCGGGTGGCCACCGGCCAGCGGCCCGATCTCACCGTCACCGCGGTGCGGCCGGCCGCGGCGCCCGGCGAGACCACCCGGGTCCTGTTCGCCGACCCGAGCCTCGGCGAGTCGCAGCGGCTCGCGGTCTTCGTCGACCCGGTCACCGCGCGGCCGCTCGGTGAGCTGGCCGTCTACGGCAGCAGCAGCGCCCTGCCGGTGCGGACCTGGATCTCGCAGCTGCACCGGCACCTGCACCTCGGCGAACCGGGCCGCCTCTACAGCGAGCTGGCCGCGTCCTGGATGTGGGTGATCGCGCTCGGCGGCGTGTACCTGTGGGTGCGCCGGTACCGGACGTTGCGGGCCCGCGACGCCGAGGCGCGCCTGCTCACCGTCGACCGCACCGCCACCGGCCGGTCCCGCACCCTCGGCTGGCACGGTGTGGTGGGTGTATGGATCGCGGTCGGCCTGGTGTTCCTGTCCGCGACCGGTCTGACCTGGTCCCGGTTCGCCGGCGACAACATCGCCGAGCTGCGGGCGGCACTGGACTGGAAGACGCCCGCCGTCGACGCGACCCTGACGGGGAGCAGCGCCGCACCCGCGACGGGCCACGAGGGGCACGGCGGCCACGGCGGGCACGCCGCCGACCCGGCGCTGCTCGACACGAACATCGCCCGCATCGACGCGGTGCTGGACGCGGCGGCCGCGGCGGGACTGACCGGCGTCGTCGAGGCCTCGGTCCCCGCGAAGGCCGGCACTGCCTTCACCGTCGCCGAGACCCGCCAGCCGTGGGTGTACGGCATCGACTCGGTCGCCGTCGACGGCGCGACCGGCGAGGTCGTCGACGTGCTGCGGTTCGCGGACTGGCCGCTCGCCGCGCAGCTGACGTGGTGGTCGATCACCCTGCACATGGGCATCATGTTCGGGCTGATCACGCAGGTCGCCCTGGCGCTGCTGGCGGTGGCGTTGATCACGGTCGTGGTGCGCGGGTACGTGCTGTGGTGGCGGCGACGGCCCACCCGTGGGTCGGCGTGGGCCGTCGGCCGCGCTCCGTCCCGGGGCGCGCTCCGTCGCGTCGGCGCAGGTCCGGCGGTCGCGATCGGCGTCGCGGCCGCGGTGGTGGGGTGGTTCGCCCCGGTGCTCGGGCTCAGCCTGCTGGCGTTCCTCGTCGTCGACACCGCCGTCGGGTGGCGTAGCCGGGGACGCGCATAATGAACCCTCGTGTGCCTATCGACGAGGAGTGCCGGTGAGCGACGACCTGTCCGCATACCGTAAGGAGTTCGCCCGCATCGAGCGGAAGATCGCCGGGGAGTTCGACGCCGGCCGGCGACACCGCGTCCTCGTCGCCTGTGTCGCCGCGGTGGTGCTGGGTCTGCTTCTGCCGCAATCGGATACCGAATGGTCGTGGACGGTGCTCGGCACGTGGTTCGGGCACGAGGCCACGACGACCGTGCCGATGCGGGTCTTCGTGAGCCTCGCTGTGGTGTTCGGTGTGGTGTCGTCGACCGCGGCGCTGTGCACGCACCGCTGGCGGCTCGCGTCGGCGTCGATGCTCGGTTCCGGCCTGGCGTCCCTGTTCGGGCTGCTCGGCTACTGGTCGCAGAACGGCATGCCGGTGCAGACTCCGCACGCCCCCGGCGCGGGAATGGTGCTCGCCTGGCTCGGCATGGTGGCGCTGACCTCGCAGTGGCTGCCCGTCGTGCTCAGCCGCTCCCCCACCGACCGGCGTCCGCAGCCGGTGACCACGCCGGTGCTCTGACGCCGATGCCCGACCCGGGACATCCGCGCACCGCGCGGATGTCCCGGCGTTCCACTGCGCGACGGGCCGGGCGCGGCGTACATTTCGCCGGTGAAGCGGCCGGATGCGGCTGCCCCGCGAAGGGAGTTGCCGTGCCGACCGCCGTACTCGCCGTCGTCGCCCTCGTCGGCGCCTTCCTGCAGTCCCGCCACCGCCACGGCGCCGCCCGTATCGACACCTACCTCGTGTGGTGGCTCGTGGCGGTGGTCGGCGTCGCCTCGGTGATCGGGGCGGCGTTCCACGTCTTCGACGGTCCCGCGACCGCCGAGATGATCGGATTCACCCGCGGCGACGGAGGTTTCCAATTCGAGAACGCCATGGGCGATCTCGCGATCGGCGTGGCGGGAATCCTGTGCTACCGCTTCCGCGGCGGGTTCTGGCTCGCGACGATCGTCGTGACCACCGTCCAGTACTTCGGCGACGCCGCCGGTCACCTGTACTTCTGGCTCGCGAAGGACAACACCGAGCCGGGCAACGTCGGATTCCCGCTGTGGTTCGACATCGTCCTGCCGATCGTGGCGTGGGTCCTGTACGCGGCGTCGTACCGGCGGGGCGGCGACGCCGTTCCCCTCACCCGGTCAGGAGCCGGCGCCGACGCCGTCCGCGCGACGTAGCAGGTAGGTGTCCATCACCCAGCCGCGCGCCGCCTTCGCGCGGGCGCGGGCCCGCTCGATCTCCGGCAGCACCCGGTGCAGCGGGCCGGCGACGAGTTCCTCGTCGGACGTGCCGAGGTCGGCGCCCCACCAGATGTGCCAGTCGCCGTCGAGCCGGGCGCATTCGAGCGCGCCGTCGAGCATCACCACGAGGTTGTCGCCCCCGGCGGCGACCTCGTGCGCGAGGCACCGGCCCGTCGTGATCGTGATCGGGCCGCCGATCCGGTTGAGCACCAACCGGTGCCGCGCCGCGAGCAGCGACACGGCGCTCACCCCCGGGACCACGTCGTAGTCGACGTCGAGCACGCCCCGGTCGCGGATGCGTTCGACGACGCGAATGGTGCTGTCGTACAGGCTCGGATCGCCCCACACCAGGAATCCGGCGGTCTCGTCCGGCGCGACCTGCTCGCGCAGCACCGACTCGTAGACGGCGGCGCGGGCCGCGTGCCAGTCCCGCACCTCGGCGCCGTAGGCGGACGGGGCCCGGTCGCGCGGCGGGTCCGGCACCGTGATCACCCGGTAGTCGCCGGTGACGTGCCGGCGGCAGATCTCCTCCCGCACGGCGACGAGATCGTCGACGCCGCGCTGCTTGTCGGCGACGAGGAACACGTCCACCTCGTTCAGCGCCCGGACCGCGGCCACGGTGAGGTCGTCGGGACCACCCGGCCCGATCCCGATCAGCCGCAGCCGCCTTCTCATCCGCGGTCCTCGAGGTCGCCCTCCACGTCGAGGTAGGCCTGCTGCAGTTCCGCGAGCGTCGCCGGATCCGGCTCGGCCCACAGCCCGCGGTCGGCGGCCTCGGAGAGCCGTTCGACGATGCCGCGCAGCGCCCACGGGTTGGCCTCGCGCAGGAACTGCTGGTTCTCCGGGTCGAGCGCGTAGGTGCGGGCGAGGGTTTCGTACATCCAGTCGGCGACGACGCCGGCGGTGGCGTCGTAGCCGAACAGGTAGTCGACGGTCGCGGCGAGCTCGAACGCCCCCTTGTAGCCGTGCCGGCGCATCGCGGCGAGCCAGCGCGGATTGACCACCCGGGCCCGGAACACGCGGGCGGTCTCCTCCGCCAGCGAACGGGTGCGGACCTGGTCGGGGGTGGTCGAGTCGCCGATGTACGCCTTCGGGTCCGCGCCGGTGAGCGCGCGGACGGTGGCGACCATGCCGCCGTGGTATTGGAAGTAGTCGTCCGAGTCGGCGATGTCGTGCTCGCGGGTGTCGGTGTTCTTCGCCGCCACCGCGATCCGCCGGTAGTTGGCGCGCATGTCGTCCGCGGCCGCGACACCGTGCAGGTGCCGCCCGTACGCGAAGCCGCCCCACGCGGTGTACACCTCGGCGAGATCGGCGTCGCTGCGCCAGTTCCCGGAGTCGATGAGCGGCAGGATGCCGGCGCCGTAGGAGCCGGGCCGGGAACCGAAGATGCGCCGGACCGCGCGCTCGGGGTCGCCGTGCTCGGCCTCGTCGCGGCGGGCGTGCGCGCGCACGAAGTTCAGGTCGTCGGGCTCGTCGAGGGCGGCGACGGTGCGGATCGCGTCGTCGAGCATCGCGACGACGTGCGGGAAGGCGTCGCGGAAGAACCCGGAGATGCGGACGGTGACGTCGATGCGGGGCCGGCCGAGTTCGTCGAGGGGGATCACGGTCAGTTCGCGCACCCGCCGGGACTCGGCGTCCCATTCGGGGCGCACGCCGATCAGGGCGAGCACCTCGGCGATGTCGTCGCCGGAGGTGCGCATCGCGGAGGTGCCCCACACCGACAGGCCCACCGACGGCGGGTAGTCGCCGGTGTCCGCGCGGTACCGGTCGAGCAGGTTGTTCGCCAGGGCCACGCCGGTGTCGTAGGCGAGCCGGCTCGGCACCGCCTTCGGGTCGACGGTGTAGAAGTTGCGGCCGGTGGGCAGCACGTTGACCAGGCCGCGCAGCGGCGACCCGGACGGACCGGCGGGGACGTAGCCGCCGTCGAGGGCGTGCAGCACCGCGTCGAGTTCGTCGGTGGTGCGGGCCAGGCGCGGCACGACCTGCTCGGCGGCGAAGGCGAGCACCCGCTCGACCTCCGGATCCTGCTGTCCCAGCACCTGTTCGACGACGGTGCCGGCGCGCTCGACCCGCCAGCCGGCGTCCTCCATGCCCTGCACCAGGGCCCGGGCCTGGGACTCGACCGCGTCGGTCTCGGCGAGCGGCGCATCCGGCTTCAGCCCGAGCGCGGTGCGCAGCCCGGGCACCGCGTGCGCCCTGCCGCCCCACACCTGCGCGGCCCGCAGCACCGACAGCACCAGGTTCACGCGAGCCTCCCCGACGGGCGCGGTGCCGAGCACATGCAGACCGTCGCGGATCTGCGCGTCCTTGACCTCGCACAGCCAGCCGTCGACGTGCAGCAGGAAGTCGTCGAATTCGGCGTCGTGCGGGCGGTCGTGGAGACCGAGGTCGTGGTCGAGCTTCGCGGCCTGGATCAGCGTCCAGATCTGGGCGCGGATCGCGGGCAGCTTGGCCGGGTCCATCGAGGCGATGTTGGAGTACTCGTCGAGCAGCTGCTCGAGCCGGGCGATGTCGCCGTACGACTCGGCCCGCGCCATCGGCGGGATCAGGTGGTCGACGATGGTCGCGTGGGCGCGGCGTTTCGCCTGGGCGCCCTCCCCCGGATCGTTGACCAGGAACGGGTAGATCAGCGGGAGGTTGCCGACGGCGGCGTCGGTCGCGCAGGCCGCCGACAGCCCGGCGTTCTTGCCGGGCAGCCATTCCATCGAGCCGTGCTTGCCCAGGTGGACGACGGCGTCGGCGCCGAAGCCGTTCTCCACCCACCGGTACGCCGCGAGGTAGTGGTGCGACGGCGCCATGTCCGGATCGTGGTAGATCGCCACCGGGTTCTCGCCGAACCCGCGGGGCGGCTGGATCATCAGCACCACGTTGCCGGCCTGCAGGGTGGCGAGCACGATCTCGCCGTCCGGGTCGGCGCTGCGGTCGACGAACAGTTCGCCCGGGGCCTCGCCCCACGCCTCGGTCATCGCGCCGGTCAGCTCGGACGGCAGGTCCGCCGTCCACTCGCGGTAGCGCGCCGCGCTCACCCGCACCGGATTGCCCGCCATCTGCTCGGCGCTGAGCCACTCCTCGTCCTGGCCACCCGCGGCGATCAGGGCGTGGATCAGCGCGTTGCCTGCCTCGGCGTCGTCGTCGGTGTCGAGGCCGGGAAAGCCGTCGCCGAGGTCGTAGCCGTGCTCGCGCAGCGCGCGCAGCAGCCGGATCGCGGAGACGGGCGTGTCCAGGCCGACGGCGTTGCCGACGCGGGAGTGTTTCGTCGGATACGCCGAGAGCATGATCGCCAGGCGCCGCCGTGCGGGTGGGATGCGCCGCAGACGGGCGTGCGCGACGGCGATACCGGCGACGCGACGGCACCGTTCGGGGTCGGTGACGTAGCGCGGCAGGCCGTCGGCGCCGAATTCCTTGAACGAGAACGGCACCGTGATGATGCGGCCGTCGAATTCGGGGACGGCGATCTGCGTCGCGGAATCGAGCGGGGAAACTCCCTCGTCGGATTCGGCCCACGCGTCGCGTCCCCAGGTCAGACACAACGCCTGCAGGATCGGAACGTCGAGCGCGGCAAGCGCTGCGACGTCCCAGGCATCGTCGTCGCCGCCGGCGGAGACGGTGGCCGGGCGGGTACCACCGGCGGCCAGGACCGTGACGATCAGGGCGTCGAGGGTGCCGAGTTCGGCGAGCAGGTCCGCGGGGGCCCCGCGCAGGGTGGAGCAGAAGATCGGCACGGCCACGGCGCGGCCGGTGGCGTCGACCGCCCGCGCGAGATCACGGACGAAGCGGGTGTTTCCGCTGGTCTCGTGGGCGCGGTAGTACAGGATGCCCACCCTCGGCAGGTCGGGATCGGCCGCGGCGGGCGCGTGGCTGCCCCACTCGGGCAGCGCGGCCGGCGGATCGAAGCCCTCGCCGGTGAGCAGGACGGTGTCGGACAGGAAGGCGTGCAGCTGGGCGAGGTTCGCGGGCCCGCCCTGCGCGAGGTAGGCGTGCGCCTCGGTGGCGATGCCGACGGGGACGGTGGAGTGGCTCATCAGCTCGGCGTCGGGCAGCTGCTCGCCGCCGAGCACGACGACGGGTGCGCCGTGCGCCAGGACCGCGTCGATGCCGTTCTGCCAGGACCGCACCGACCCGAGGATGCGGACGATCACCAGGTCGGCGCCGTCGAGCAGGCGCGGCAGCTCGGTGCCGACGTCGAGGCGCGACGGATTGCCCAGCGCGTATTCGGCGTCGGAGCTCAGCGCCGACAGCAGGTCGGTGTCGGACGTGGACAGCAGCGCGAGCCGCGTCACGGCCGGGTCCTGCGCAGTTCGATTCCGCGCAGCACGAATTCGGTCATGTTCAGTCTCCAAACCCTCGTGGACTTCCCGTGCCGTGGCCGGTCTCCTGGCTGACGGATCGTCGCTGCTGCGCCGACCTTCCCGGACGTGCGTCCAGTGGTCTCCGGACCGGCGGACCGGTTCGGACGAGGGCGAGCAACTACCCGCTCACAGTGGCGAGGGCCGCGCCGGTCTCACACCGGCTTCCCGAGCACCACGACAGGTGGAGCTTAGCGCACGTGTGCAACCATGTGCCCCCATGGTCGACCTTCCCCCGGCGCCGGCCCAGGCGGCATCCCCCGTCGCTGCGCTCACCCAGGATCGGTGCCCCGGTCTGCTGCGCCCCCACCTCGCCGCCGACGGCGCGCTGGTGCGGCTGCGCGCGCCCGGCGGCCGGCTCCCGGACGGCGGCCTGCAGGCGCTGTCGGAGGCGTCGGTCGCCTTCGCGGACGGCGACGTGCACCTCACCTCACGCGGAAACCTGCAGATCAGGGGCGTCGCGTTGGACGAGTGCGGCGGGGTGCCCGCCGGCCTGGTCGAGGCGGTGACGGCGGCCGGGTTCCTGCCGGCGCCGGCGCACGAACGGGTCCGCAACGTCGTCGCCTCGCCGCTGTCCGGGATCACCGGCGGCCGCGCCGACATCCGCCCGCTGATCGGCGCGCTCGACGCCGCCCTGTGCGCCGAGCCCGCCCTGGCGCAGCTGCCGGGGCGTTTCCTCTTCGGGCTCGACGACGGCCGCGGCGACGTCACCACCCTGCGCTGCGACCTCGCCGCGGTGGCCGTCGAACCCGGACTGTTCCGCGTCACGATCGGCCGGCGCTCCGGCCCGGTGGTGCCGGCCGAGCGGGCCGTCGGGACCCTGGTCGACCTGGCGCAACGGTTCGCGGCGATCCGCGGCACCAGCTGGCACGTGCACCGACTGCCCGAGGCCGGCGCCGAACTCGGCGGTGGTGCGCCGCTGCCGCCGCCCACCCGGTACACCGCGCCGTACGGCCCCCTGCCCGGAGCCGTCTCGGTCCTGGTCCCGCTGGGCATCCTCTCGCCCGCGATGGTGGCGGCGCTGCCCGTGCCGGACGTGATCGTCACCCCGTGGCGCGGCCTGGTCCTGCCCGGCGAGCACGATCCGCAGCCGCTGCGCGACGCCGGGTTCGTCCTCGACGGCGCGTCGCCGTGGACCCGCACCACCGCATGCACCGGCGCGCCGCGGTGTAGCCTCGCCGGGGGCGACACCCGTGCCACGGCCCGGCGCGTCGTCGCCGATGCGCCGCCACCCGGCCACCTGCACGTCGTGGGATGCGAACGATCCTGCGGCGCACCGAATTTCCCCCACACGCTCCTGCTCGCGAGGAACCCGGCATGACCCTGTCCCCCCCACCCCGGCGCTACGACTACGTCACCGACGGCGCCGACATCTACGTCCGGTCGTTCGCGACGATCCGCGCCGAAACCGACCTGTCCGCGATTCCGGCCGACGCCGAGAAGGTCGCGGTGCGCATGGTGCACGCCTGCGGGCAGACCGACCTGACCCGCGACCTCGCGATCCACCCGGGCCTGGTGTCCGCGGCGCGCACGGCGCTGCGTTCCGGCGCGCCGATCCTCACCGACGCGCACATGGTCGCGTCCGGGGTGACCCGCACCCGGCTGCCGGCGGACAACGAGGTGCTGTGCTTCCTGCGGGACCCGCGGGTACCCGAGCTCGCGTCGGCGTGGGGCACCACCCGCTCGGCCGCGGCGGTGTCGCTGTGGGAGGACCGCCTCGACGGCGCCGTCGTCGCGATCGGCAACGCACCCACCGCGCTGTTCCACCTGCTCGAGCTCATCGACGCCGGCGGCCCCCGGCCGGCCGCGATCGTGGGGGTGCCGGTCGGGTTCATCGGCGCCGCCGAATCCAAGGAGGCGCTCGCCGCGCATCCGCTGCAGCTGCCCTACCTGGTGGTACGGGGACGTCGCGGCGGCTCGGCGATGGCGTCGTCCGCGATCAATGCCCTGGCCCAGGAGGCGGAGTGAACGACACCGGACGGTTCTACGGCGTGGGCCTCGGCCCCGGTGATCCCGAGCTGATCACCCGCAAGGCGGCCCGGCTGATCGAGCAGGCCGACGTGATCGCCTACCACTCGGGCACCCACGGCCGGTCCATCGCGAGGGGCATCGCGGCCGGGCTGATCCGGGAGGGGGTGCTCGAGGAGGCGCTGGTCTACCCGGTCACCACCGGCACCACCGACCATCCCGGCGGCTACGACGGGGCCATCGCCGACTTCTACGACGAGTGCGCGGCGCGCCTGGCCGCGCACCTCGACGCCGGCCGCACCGTCGTCGTGCTGTGCGAGGGCGACCCGCTGTTCTACGGCTCCTACATGTACCTGCACGACCGGCTCGCGAACCGCTATGCGACCGAGGTGGTTCCGGGCGTGACGTCGGTGTCCGCGGCCGCGGCCGCCGCGGCGGAACCGCTGGTGCGGCGCACCGACGTGCTCACCGTGCTGCCCGGCACGCTGCCCGAGCCGGAACTGGCGCGCCGTCTCGCCGACACCGACGGCGCCGCGATCATGAAGCTGGGCCGCACCTTCCCCGCGGTCCGCGCCGCGCTCGCCCAGGCGGGCCGGCTCGACGACGCGGTGTACGTCGAGCGCGCGTCGATGGGCGGGCAGCGCATCGTCCCCGTCGCCGACGTCGACGCCGATGCGGTGCCGTACTTCTCGGTGATCCTCACCCCCGGCGACCGCGCGCCGCGCAACCGGGACATCACCGACCGGTCCCGGCCCGTCGTCGCCGAGGTTCCCGACGCGGTCGCTGCCCGTGAGCTGCTCGTCGTCGGTCTCGGCCCCGCCGACGAGAAGTGGCTCACCCCCGAGGCCGCCGCCGCGCTGGCGGCCGCCGACCACGTCGTCGGGTACGGGCCCTACGTCGACCGGGTGCCGGTCCGGCCGGGGCAGCGACGGCACGCGTCCGGCAACACCGTCGAGGTGGACCGCGCCCGCGTCGCGCTCGAGCTGGCCCTGTCCGGCGAACGGGTGGCGGTCGTCTCGGGTGGCGACGCCGGAGTGTTCGGGATGGCCTCGGCGGTGTTCGAGGCCGCGCAGGATCCGCGGTTCGCGGAGATCCCGGTGCGGGTGCTGCCCGGCGTGTCGGCGGTCCAGGCCGTCGCCGCGCGGGCGGGCGCCCCGATCGGCGGCGACTTCGCGGTGATGAGCCTGTCGGACCGGCTCAAGCCGTGGGAGGTGATCGAGCAGCGGCTCACCGCCGTCGCACAGGCCGACCTGGTGCTGGGCATCTACAACCCGGCGTCGCGGTCGCGGACCACGCAGGTCGCGCAGGCGCGGGCCGTGCTGCTGCGGCACCGCCCCGCCGACACCGTCGTGGTGGTCGGTCGCGACGTCGGCCGCCCCGGCGAGTCGCTCGAGGTGACCACCCTCGAGAAGCTCGACCCGGACGCGATCGACATGAAGTGCCTGATCCTCGTGGGCTCGTCCGGCACCGCGGTCACCGCGACCGGCGCGGTGTGGACGTCGCGCTCGGTGCGTCCCTGAACATTCGCCCGGAACACCGGGATCCGCGCCCGTCACGGCGCGCGCGGATTCCGGTTCACCGTGTGAAGCCGCTGCGGTCCCGCGCCGGGTCGTAGAGGTGCGAGCACGCGACGTCCGCCGACCGCACGCCCAGGGCACGGCCGACGACGATCACCGCGGTGTGCTTCAGTCCCGCCGCCTCGACCTTGTCGGCGAGGTCGGCGAGCGTGCCGCGCAGCACCAGCTCGTTCGGGCGGGACGCGAACGCCACCACCGCGGCCGGACAGTCGGCGCCGTACTCGACGCTCAGCTCCTCGGCGAGGACGCGGATGCGGGTGATCGCCAGGTGCAGCACGAGGCTCGCGCGCAGGCCCGCGACGCGGGCGAGGGCCTCGGTGTCGGGCATGGTCGTCGAGCGGGCCTGCGTGCGGGTCAGCACGACGGTCTGCACCAGCTCGGGCACGGTCAGCTCCGCCCCGAGGGTCGCCGCGGCGGCCGCGTAGGCCGGCACACCGGGCGTGACGTCCCACGGCACTGCCGCGGCATCGAGCCGGCGCGTCTGCTCGGTCAGGGCCGAATACAGCGACGGGTCACCGGAACACAAGCGGACGACGTCGAGGCCGCGGCGGTGGGCGTCGACGAGGTGCGCGGTGATCTCGTCCAGGTCCAGGCGCTGGGTGTCGACGAGCTCCGCGTCGTCCCGGCAGTGCGCGAGCACCTCGTCGTCGAGATAGGTGCCGGCGTAGAGCACCACCGGCGCCTCGCTCAGCAGGCGCGCGGCCCGCAGCGTCAGCAGGTCGGCCGCACCGGGCCCGGATCCCACGAAGTGAACTGTCATCTCTCGCCTTTCGTCACCTGCCACTGCACCACCGGGCGCAGCGCCTGCCAGCCGCTGAACCCGCCGAGTGGTGCGGCCTGTTCCACGGTCGTCCGGGTCAGCTCCCCGCCGTGGGTCTTCCACCACTGCACCAACGTCGACTCGGTTTCGAGGGTCACCGCGTGCGCGACCAGACGGCCACCCGGACGCAGTGCCGCCCAGCAGGCTTCGAGCACTCCGGGAATCGACCCGCCGCCGCCGACGAAGACGGCATCGGGGGTGTCGAGACCGGCGAGCGCGTCGGGGGCGGCGCCGCGCACCACCACGACCGACGGGACGCCGAGCCGCGCGGCGTTGCGGCCGATCCGGTCGGCGCGCGTCTCGTCGCGTTCGATCGCCACCGTGCGGCAGCGCGGATCGGTGCGGGCCCACTCGATGCCCACCGACCCGGCGCCGGCCCCGACGTCCCACAGCAGTTGCCCCGGCCGCGGCGCGAGCGCGCACACCGCGGCGAGCCGGATCGGGCGTTTGGAAATCTGACCGTCGTGCTCGAACGCGTCGTCGGCCAGGCCGGGCGTCGCGGGATACCCCTCGGCTCCGGAGCATTCGATGCAGACGACGTTGAGCGCGGGCGCGTCGCCGGACCAGTCGTCGGCGGCGGCGGTGCGCCGCGCCTCCTCGGGCGCGCCGAGGTCCGACAGCACGGTCAGGGTGCTCGCGCCGAACCCGTCTCGGCGCAGCAGGTCGGCGACCCGCGCCGGGGTGGAGCCGTCGGAGGAGAGCACGATCAGCCGCCGCCCCCACCCGAATGCGCGGCGGACGGCGTGCACGTCCCGGCCCACCAGCGTCACCACGTCCACCGACTCGGCGCTCCACCCCATGCGGGCGCGGGCCAGCGCCACCGACGACACGGCGGGCAGCACCGTCACCGCGTCGGCGCCGAGCCGGTCGATCAGGGTGGTCCCGATGCCGGAGACGAGCGGATCGCCCGACGCGACCGCCACGATCGTGCGGCCGCGGTGCCGCGCGAGCAGCGCGTCGAGTCCGTCGCGCAGCGGGGACGGCCACGGCTCGCGGACGGCGCCGGTCTCGGGCAGCAGCGCCAGATGGCGCCGCCCACCGAGCAGGACCTGCGCGCCGAGCACCGCGTCGCGGGCGGGGGGCGGCAGGCCGTCCCAGCCGTCGGCACCCATGCCGACGACGGTGATGTGTGAGCCCATGGCGTCGAACCCTAGCCGGTGCGGTTAGACTCGGCGCCGGCAAGACAATCGAGGTGCCCCTCACGGGGATAATCGGGAAGCCGGTGTGAATCCGGCACAGGCCCGCTGCGGTGACCCGGGAGTCGTCGATCATGCGCATCACGCGCAGCCACTGGACCGCCCGGTCCGGGAAGGCGATCGCACGGCGTCCGACCGGGAAGTCCGAATACCGGCCTCGATTCCGTTTGCCGAGAAGACATCCCAGCGGGAGCCTGTGGAGGTTGAAAGTGCACGTGTATCCGTTCAGTGCCGTCGTCGGCTCCGACGACCTCGCGCTGGCCCTGTCCCTGTGCGCGGTGTCGCCGTCGATCGGCGGGGTGCTCGTGCGCGGGGAGAAGGGCACCGCCAAGTCGACCACGGTGCGCGCCCAGGCCGCGCTGTTGCCGCAGGTCACGGAGGTCGCCGGCTGCCGGTTCGCGTGCGACCCCGCCGCCCCCGACCCGTCCTGTCCCGACGGCCCGCATCCGCACGGCGCGGCGGCGCAGACGCGGCCGGCGCGGCTGGTGGAACTGCCCGTCGGCGCCACCGAGGACCGGGTCACCGGCTCCCTGCACCTGCAGAAGGCACTGTCGGGGGGCACCGCCGAGTACGAGCCGGGCCTGCTCGCCCGGGCGCACCGCGGGGTGCTCTACGTCGACGAGGTCAACCTGCTGCACGACCATCTCGTGGACCTGCTGCTCGACGCCGCGGCGATGGGCCGGTGCTCCGTCGAGCGCGACGGGGTGTCGGTCTCGCATGCCGCCCGGTTCGTACTGGTCGGAACGATGAACCCGGAGGAGGGGGAGCTGCGTCCGCAGCTGCTCGACCGCTTCGGGCTGACCGTGGAGGTGGCCGCGCCGCGCGATCCGCAGGTGCGGGCGGAGATCGTGCGGCGGCGCCTGGCGTTCGACGCCGACCCGGTGTCGTTCGTCGCGGGCTGGGCCGACGCCGAGGCCGAGCTGGCGCGGCGGGGCGCCCCC
>NZ_AJFC01000099.1:0-4427 GCF_000256505.1 Rhodococcus sp. P14
CTCGGCGACGACGCGCTCGTCGCGATCGCGGAGGTGTGCGCGGCGTTCGATGTCGACGGGATGCGCGCCGACCTGGTCACCGCGAAGACCGCCGTCGCGCACGCGGCCTGGGCGGGCCGCGACGAGGTCACGCGGGAGGACATCGCGGTGGCGGCGCGGCTCGCGTTGCCGCACCGTCGTCGCCGCAACCCCTTCGACGAGCCCGGCATGGACGAGACGCTGCTCGACGAACTCCTGGGCGACCGGGCCCCCGAGCCGGACCCGGACGATCCCGACCCGGACGATCCCGGCCCCGGCCCCGGCGGTGCCGGTCCCGACGGTCCCGGAGGCGGCGAAGCGACGCCGGACCGGGACGACCGTGCGGCGGGCGCGGGCGCGGCGACGTCCGTCGCGACCCCGGCCGAGCCCTACCGGACCCGGCTGTTCACCGCCGACCGCACGGGCCGCGGCACCGCGGGCCGGCGCTCCCGGGCGCGCACGACGGTCGGCCGCACGGTCGGCGAGCGTCGCGCCGACACCGGCCCCATCCACCTGCCCGCCACCATCCGCGCCACCGCCGCCCACCCGTGCGCGTTTCCGGTAGCGGGAACTACCGGAAACGCGCACGGGTGGCAGGTGCGGCGGAAGGTCGTCGAGGGGCGGGAGGCCAACCTGGTGCTGCTGTGCGTCGACGCCTCCGGCTCCATGGCGGCGCGGCAGCGGATGACGCAGGTCAAGACGGCGATCCTGTCGCTGCTGCTCGACGCCTACCGGCGCCGCGACACCGTCGGTCTGGTGACCTTCCGCGGCGATCGCGCCGTGCTCGCCCTGCCGCCGACCAATTCGGTGGACGTGGCCGCGCCCCGGCTGCGGGAGCTGCCGGCGGGCGGGCGCACCCCGCTCGCCGAGGGACTGCTCGAGGCGGCCGAGACGATCCGGCGGCACCGGCTGCGCGAACCCGACCGGCGGGCGTTGCTCGTCGTGGTCACCGACGGTCGCGCCACCGCAGGTGCGGACGCGGTGGCCCGGTCCCTCGCGGCCGCCGACCGCATCGCCACCGCCGGGATCGACGCGGTCGTCGTGGATTCCGAGACCGGCCGGTTCCGCATGGGTCTCGCGGCCCGGCTCGCCGAACGGCTCGGCGCCGAACACGTTCCCGTCGGCGAGGTCCACGCCGACGCGCTCACCACCGTCGTCCGAGGAAGGGCCGCGTAGATGCCGAAGGGACAACCGGCCACCGTGCCGGACGACGGTCTCACCACCCGTCAGCGCCGCAACCGGCCGCTGCTGATGGTCCACACCGGCGACGGCAAGGGCAAGTCGACCGCCGCGTTCGGTCTGGCACTGCGCGGCTGGAACCAGGGCTGGTCGGTCGCGGTGTTCCAATTCGTCAAGTCCGCCAAGTGGCGTCTCGGTGAGCAGACCGCCTTCGAGACCCTCGGCGACCTGCACACCGAACGCGGCACGGGCGGCCCGATCGAGTGGCACAAGATGGGCTCCGGGTGGTCGTGGTCCCGCAAGGACGGCACCGAGGAGGACCACGCCGCCGCGGCGCTCGCCGGGTGGCGGGAGATCCAGCGCCGGCTCGCCGCCGAGCAGCACGGGCTGTACGTGCTCGACGAATTCACCTACCCGATCGGCTGGGGCTGGATCGACGCCGACGAGGTGGTGCGGACGCTCGCCGCGCGTCCCGGCCACCAGCACGTCGTGATCACCGGCCGCCGGGCGCATCCGGCGTTGATCGAGGCCGCGGATCTCGTGACCGAGATGACGAAGATCAAGCACCCGATGGACGCGGGCCAGAAGGGCCAGAAGGGCATCGAGTGGTGACACTCGGGTGTGGCAGCGTGGTGACACTCGGCAGCGTGGTGACACTCGGGGTGGCAGCGTGGTGACGCTGCCGCGGCTGGTGATCGCCGCGCCGGCGTCCGGGCACGGGAAGACCACGGTCGCAACGGGTCTCATGGCCGCACTGCGGTCGGCCGGGCACACCGTGTCGGGGCACAAGGTCGGCCCGGACTACATCGACCCCGGCTACCACGCCCTCGCGACGGGCCGGCCGGGACGTAACCTCGACGCGCACCTCGTCGGCACCGACCTGCTCGCACCGCTGCTCACGCACGGCGCCCGCGGCGCGGACGTCGCGATCGTCGAGGGCGTGATGGGCCTGTACGACGGGATGCTCGGCGCCGACGGTTTCGCGTCCACCGCCCACACCGCCACGGTGCTCGGCGCCCCGGTGGTCCTCGTCGTCGACGTCTCGCACGCCTCCCGTTCCATCGCGGCGGTGGTGCACGGCATGGCCACGTTCGACCGCGGTGTCCGCATCGCCGGGGTGATCCTGAACAAGGCCGGTTCGGTGCGGCATTCCGACGAGGTGGTCGAGGCCCTGGCCGCGACGGGCGTTCCGGTGCTCGGGGTGCTGCAGCGCGACGACGGGATCTCGGCGCCGTCGCGGCATCTGGGGCTGGTGCCGGCGCAGGAGCGGGCCGGGGCGGCCGCCCAGCTCGACCGGCTGGCCGCGCAGATCACCGCGCGCGTCGATCTTGCCGAGGTGATGCGGATCGCCCGCAGCGCACCGGCTCTCGTCACCGAACCGTGGGAGCCGGGCGAGTCGGCCGAGGACGGACCGGTCGTCGCGGTCGCCGGCGGTCGCGCCTTCACGTTCCGCTACGCCGAGACCGAGGAGATGCTGCGCGCCGCCGGGTGCCGCACCGTCGTCTTCGATCCGCTGCGCGACGAACGCCTGCCGGACGGCACCGCCGGGATCTACCTCGGCGGCGGGTTCCCCGAGGTGCACGCCGCGGACCTGGCTGCGAACACGCCGCTGCGCGAGCATCTGCGGGCCGCGATCGCGGCCGGCACGCCCACCGTTGCCGAGTGCGCGGGCCTGCTGTACCTGTGCCGCGACGTGGACGGCGCTCCGATGGTCGGCGCGGTCGACGCGTCCGCGCGGATGACCCCGCGGCTCACCCTCGGCTACCGCACCGCCGTCGCGCCCCGCGACACGCTGCTCGCCCCGGCGGGCGCTCGGGTGACCGGGCACGAATTCCACCGTACCGCCGTGGATTCCACCGGCGAGCCGGCGTGGCTGCTGGGCGGTAGGCCCGACGGGTTCGCCTCCGCCACCGTGCACGCGTCCTATCTGCACACCCACTGGGCCGGGCATCCGGTCCTTGCCCGGCGGTTCGCCGAGGCGGTGCGGGCCGCGACGCCGGTCCCCCCGCCGCCACGCACGACCCGTACCGCCGCACCGGACCTGCAGCACCACGGTGACCGGGAGGCGACCCCCGGCCTGGTGGATCTGGCCGTCAACGTCGCGCGCCGGCCGCGTCCGGACTGGCTCGAGGCGGCACTGACGGGCTCGCTGGCCGAACTGGACCGGTATCCGGATCCGCGGGCGGCGCGCGCGGCCCTGGCCGCGCGGCACGGCCGCGATCCGCACGAGGTGCTTCCCACCGCCGGCGGCGCGGAGGCGTTCACCCTCGTCGCCCGCGCCCGCCGCTGGGCGCGACCGGTGGTGATCCACCCGCAGTTCACCGAGCCGGAGGCGGCGCTGCGCGTCGCCGGGCACGAGGTGACCCGGGTGCTGTTGCGGGCCGAGGACGGGTTCGTCCTCGACGCGGCGCCGGTGCCCGACGACGCCGACCTCGTGGTCGTCGGCAACCCGACGAACCCGACCGGGGTGCTGCACCCGGCTGCCGCGCTGCGGGCCCTGGCGCGCCCCGGGCGGGTGCTCGTGGTGGACGAGGCGTTCATGGATGCGGTACCGGGAGAGACCGAATCGCTTGCCGGGGAGTCGATTCCGGGTGTCGTGGTGATCCGCTCGCTCACCAAGACGTGGGCGATTCCCGGGATCCGCGCCGGATACGTGCTCGGTGACGAGTCGATCGTCGCCGAACTGGCCGCGCACCAGCCACCGTGGTCGGTGTCCACACCGGCGGCGGCGGCGATGATCGCGTGCGCGTCGGCGGCGGCCACGGTCGAGGCCGAGCGGGCCGCCGTGCAGATCGCGGCCGACCGCGCCGTCCTCGTGGACGGCCTGACCGCCCTCGGCGTCGCGGTGGCCGGACCGTCCGCGGCGCCGTTCGTGCTGGCACACGTCCCGGCCGGCACGCGGGAGCGCCTGCGGGGCCGGGGGTTCGCGGTGCGCCGCGGCGACACGTTCCCCGGCCTCGGCGCGGACTGGGTGCGCATCGCGGTGCGCGACCCGCAGACGACCGCGGCGCTGCTCGAGGCGTGGCCGACGTGAATGCCCGCGCCGCCGGCCTCGTCCTGGGCTATGCCGCCGACCGGGCGTTCGGCGATCCCCGCCGGTTCCATCCGGTGAGCGGCTTCGGCCGGATCGCGCGCGCGACCGAACGGGCGCTGTACGCGGATCACCGGGCGGCCGGGGCACTGTTCACCGTGGTGCTGGTCGGCGGCGCCACGGGGCTCGGCTACGGGGC
>NZ_AJFC01000100.1:0-14618 GCF_000256505.1 Rhodococcus sp. P14
CTGCTGCGGACGGCGGTGACGGCGGCCGCGACGTGGACCGTGCTCGGCGGCCGCTCGCTGGCGCGGGAGGCCACGACGATCGACGGCCAGCTGCGCCGTGGGGATCTGCCCGCCGCGCGACGGCAGGTCACCCACCTCGTCGGCCGCGACCCGTCGCAGCTCGACGCCGCCGGCGTCGCCCGCGCCACGCTCGAGTCGCTCGCGGAGAACACGTCCGATGCGGTGGTCGCGCCGCTGCTCTGGGGTGCGGTGGCCGGGCCGGCGGGTCTGCTCGGCTACCGGGCCGCGAACACCCTCGACGCCCGCGTGGGCCACCGCACGCCCCGTCACGAGCGGTTCGGCTGGGCGTCGGCCCGGTTCGACGACGTGCTCAATCTGGCTCCGGCGCGGCTGTCGGCGCTGCTCGCGGTCGGCCTGGGCGGCCGGCCGGGTGCGGCGCTGCGGGCCTGGCGCCGGGACGCCCACCGGCACCCGAGCCCGAATGCGGGTCCGGTGGAGGCCGCGTTCGCCGGGGCGCTGGGGGTCACGCTGGGCGGGGTGAACGTCTATCACGGTGTCGTCGAGGACCGCGGCACTCTCGGTGACGGTCCGCCGCCGCAGCCGGCGGACCTGGGGCGTGCGGTGCGGCTCGCCGCGCGGGTCGGCGTGGGAGCGCTGGCGGTGTGCACTGTCCTCACGGTCGCGACCAGGGATGTGGCGCGCATCACGTAAGAGGTGTAACACTGTAATCAGTGAAACACCCTTCGTCCCGAGGAGGACGACATGCGACACACCCCCCACATGCACGGACCCCGCTTCGGACGCCCCGGCGGCTGGCAGCAGGCCGACGTCCCCGATGCGAGCGACGCCACCGAGTGGTTCTCCGGACGACTGCCCGACGACTGGTTCACCGGCCCCGCCACCATCGAGGTCGACCGCGAGGAGATCGTCGTCGTCGGGGAACTCCCCCCGCCCGAGGACGCCGGCGCCGCGGCCGTCGACGGGCGCATCGCCCGCTTCCGGGAGAGCACCCGCCCGGACCGCATGCGCATCGCCGACGAGGCCGAGGCCCGCTACGGCCGGAAGGTCGCCTGGGGCGTCACCCTCGGCGATCGCCGGGTGTTGTTCACCCACTTGGCCGTTCCGGTGATGACCCGGCTGCGCCAGCCCGAGCGCAAGGTCCTCGACACCCTCGTCGACGCCGGCGTCGCCCGGTCGCGTTCCGACGCGCTCGCCTGGTGCATCAAGCTCGTCGGCACGCACAGCGAGCAGTGGCTCGCCGAGCTCCGCGAGGCGATGCGCAAGGTCGACGACCTGCGCGCCGAGGGCCCACAGGTCTGACGCCGCAGATCGGCGCGGCCCGCGGACGTACGCGCGCGAAATTAGATGCGCGGGTGTCTATTTCGCGAGCGGCTCGGCGGCCCAGGCGACGGCGTCGGCGACCGTCGTCACCGTCGGCACCCCCGGCGGCGACGGCGGTCGGCGCACGACGACGACCCGCACGCCGAGTTCGGCCGCGGCGTCGAGCTTGGCGCGGGTCAGGTCCCCGCCGGAGTCCTTCGTGACGAGCACGTCGACGCCGTGGCCGGCGAGCAGCGCCCGCTCGCCGTCGAGCGTGTAGGGGCCCCGGGCGAGCAGCACCGTCCACGAGTCCGGCACGTCGAGGTCCAACGGTTCGACCACCCGCACGAGGACACGGTGCCGCGCGAGGGGGCCGAGGAAGCGGTCGAGGGTCTGACGTCCCGTGCTCAGGAACACGCTCGTGCCCCCGGCCGCTGCCACGGCCGCGGCGTCGTGGTCGTCGACCCACGTCCAGTCGGCGGTGCCGGTCCAGCCCGGCCGCGCGAGGCGCAGCAGCGGCACCCCGGCCGCCGCGCACGCGGTCGCGGCGTTGCCGCTGATCCGCGCGGCGAACGGGTGCGTCGCATCGACGACCCGGTCGATCCCGTTGCCGCGCAGGTACTGTTGCAGTCCCTCGACGCCCCCGAAACCGCCGATCCGTACCTCGCCCACCGGCAGCCGCGGGTTGCGTACCCGTCCCGCGAGCGACGACAGGTACGCCACCCCCGCGGTCTCCAGACGAGCGGCGAGCGCCCGGGCCTCTCCGGTGCCACCGAGAACGAGCACCGTCATGCCAGGCCGCCGGTCAGGGTGGGCAGCGCGGGCCGGTCCCCCAGCATCCCGAGCAGGGTGTCGACGTCGAGGTGCTCCTCGATCATGTCGGCGAGCACCTCGAGGCGGGCCTCGCGTGCGTCGTGGAAGCCGACGGTGCCGGTGGCGACGTCGCGGCCGGTGAGTGCGGCGACCTCGCGGAGCCAGGCGGTGCGCAGGGCGTCGGCCTCGAGGCTGCCGTGCCACATGGTGCCGAACACCGTTCCCGCCCGGGCGCCGCCGAGGAACTCCTCGTCGCCGCCGCGGGAGATGCGGCCGTGGTGGATCTCGTAACCCGAGGCGGGGACCCCGAGCGCCGTCCCGGTCGGCAGCCGCAGCACCTTCTCCGGTTCGAAACGGGTGTGCACGTCCAGCAATCCGAGCCCGTCCACGCACGCATCGCGCGTGCCTTCGACGCCGTGCGGATCGGCGATCCGCCGGCCGAGCATCTGGAATCCGCCGCAGATGCCGAGCACCACGCCCCCACGACGGGCGTGGTCGGCGACGGCGGTGTCGAGGCCGCGACCGCGCAGCCACGCGAGGTCGGCGAGGGTGGCGCGCGTACCGGGCAGGATCACCACGTCGGCACCGACGACGGCGCGGGGGTCGTCGACGAACCGCACCCGCACGTCCGGCTCGAGGCACAGGGCGTCGACGTCGGTGAAGTTGCTGATCCGGGGCAGCATCACCACCGCGACGGTGAGCGCGCCGGCGCCGTCGTGGGCGGGTCGCGACGACAGGGCCAGCGAGTCCTCCGAGTCCAGCCACAGGTCGCGCTGCCACGGCAGGACACCGAGAACCGGCCTGCCGGTGATCTCTTCGAGCGTGTCGAGGCCGGGCCGCAACAGCCCGACATCGCCGCGGAACTTGTTGATCACGAATCCGCGGACGAGGGCCTGGTCGGGCGCGTCGAGCAGGGCGAGGGTGCCGTACATGGCGGCGAACACCCCGCCGCGGTCGATGTCGCCGACGAGCACCGTCGGCAGGTCGCCGTGCCGGGCCAGACCCATGTTGACGTAGTCGTGGGCCCGCAGGTTGATCTCGGCGGCGCTGCCGGCGCCCTCGCAGACCACGACGTCGAAGCGGGCGCGCAGGTCGTCGAATGCGGCGAACGCGGCGTCGGCGAGATGTCGTCGCCCGCCCGCGAACTCGCCGGCCTCGAGGTGCCCCGCGGGGCGGCCGAGCACGACGACGTGGCTGCGACGATCGCTGCCGGGCTTGAGCAGCACCGGATTCATCGCGGCCTCGGGCGTCGCGCGGGCGGCCACCGCCTGGATCCACTGCGCGCGGCCGATTTCCACGCCCTCACCGGTGTCCGGGTCGAGGGCCACCATCGAGTTGTTGGACATGTTCTGCGCCTTGAACGGCGCGACCGACAACCCGCGTCGGGCCAGCGCCCGGCAGATCCCGGTGGTCACCACGGTTTTCCCGGCGTCGGAGGTGGTTCCGGCGACGAGCAGGCCCTGTCCCACGCCGGCTACGCCACGCGGACGGGTGCGCGCCGATCGGCGCGTTCGGTGAGGAACGCGAACGCCACCCCCAGGGCGAACCACAATGTGGTCTGGATGACCACGGACGCAACGCGGAAGTCCCACAGCAGCGTCGCCGGGAATCCGGCACCGACCTCGTCGATCGTCGGCAGCACCGCATATCCGAGGCCCACCACGACGAGGAAGGCCAGGACCGGGCCTGCGAGCCGGACGGTGCGCATCTCCTGGCGGGCGAGGGCCTTCGCGACGGCGACCGCCACCGCGAGCGCGACGAGGCCGAGCACGACCGTCGCGACCCACAGGAGCGTGCGCTGGTCGATGGTGTCCGGGTCGCCCACCGCGGGCGGATTGGCCGGGTACTTCAGGAACGGCACCGCCGCGACCGCGAGCCAGCCGGCTCCGGCGCCGAGCAGTCCGAGCACCGGACCCGACAGCGTGGTGTGGCGGCGCGCGAAGTGCAGCACCGAGGCGTACAGCGCACCGAGCGCCAGCCCGCCGAGGGTGGTGGCGAGGATCAGGCCCGCCTTCTGCCCGGTGCGGCCGACGAGGGCGTCCTCGCCGTGGCTGTGACCGGCGGATCCGGCCTCGTGCGTGTGGGTGTGCGCGCCGGTGGCGGCGTGTTCGGCGGCGGATTCCTCGAGCGCGATCGCGGCCTCGATGTGCGGCTCGCCGATCACGAACGCGACGGCGCCGGCGAGCAGGCCCGCGAGGAGACCGGCGAGCAGGCCGCGCAGCAGGATCCGGGTGTAGGGACCGGCCAGTGGGACGCTGTCCGAGACGGCGGCATCCGGGTGCGGTGACACGGCCCCCGCGCTCAGTGACACGGCAGGCCGAGCAGGTGCCGGCCGTCGTGCATCAGTTCGTGCATGAACATGCCGGTGCGCGACACGGCACCCTGGTCGAACCCGACCAGGTAGAGGGTGACGAAGGCGAGCAGCACGACGGCGGTGATCGCGGCAGCCAGCGCTGCCGAACCCATCGTGGACTCGGGGGTGTGGACAGTAGCCAAAGCATCCTCCTGGGATAACGCGTCCCGTCGAAAGTTCTTGCACCGAGGGAGTTTTCTGACTCCCGGACGTCACGTCCGGTCACAGTGGCGCGACCGCTCCGGACTTGCACCGGATTGCCTGCACCTCGGCACGGGTAACGAAGGAACATTCGCACCCCCGCCTTCCCCTGTCAAGGCGAACGCGCGGGGTGTGGTTCGATGACGCCGTGGTTCGTCTCACCCTCCTGGCCCACGCCTCGACGGAGGCGCAACGCGCCGTCCGGTTCCCCGCCGACGAGCCGCTGTCGCAGCGCGGCAGGCGCGAACTCGGGCGCGTGGTGGCGCCGGTGGCCGACCGCGTCGTCGTGGCGCCGGAGCGCCGCACCACCGAGACCGCGGCCACGCTGGGCGCGACGGCCGGTGTCGATCCCGCGCTGCGGGACCTGGACTACGGCGACTGGGCGGGGCTGGCCATGGACGAGGTGCCGGCCGCGGGTCTGCACGAGTGGCTGACCGATCCGCACGCGGCACCGCACGGCGGCGAATCCGTCGCGGCGCTGGGTGACCGGGTGGCGGGATGGCTCGACGAGCTGGCGCCGGGACGGGTCGTCGCGGTGACCCACCCCGCGGTGATCCGCGCCGCGACCGGGTACGCACTGGGCGCGGGACCGCGGTCGTTCTGGCGGATCGACGTGCGTCCGCTCGCCCGGGTCCGGCTGCACGGACGGTCGGGCCGGTGGTCGCTGCGGCTGGACTGAGCCGCGTTACCAGGTGACGTTCTCCTCGCAGCGCCGCCCGTTGACGGTCGTCTCGACCTGCACGGTGGCGTGCTCGAGCCCGTGCGAGGTGAGGACGGCGCGGGCCGATTCGAGCACCCACTGCGGGTCGTGGTCGCTGATCAGGTGCACCGTGGCGACGTCCATCCCGGTCGTCAGGGTCCACACGTGCAGGTCGTGGACGCCGGTGACGCCGGGCAGGGTGGACAGGTCGGCGCGGACCCCGTCGACGTCGAGGTGCGCGGGCGACGCCTGGGTGAGGATGCGCAGCGACGCCGCGGCCAGCCGCACCGCCCGCGGCACCACCCACAGCGAGATGAGGACGCCGACGACGACGTCGGCGAGGGTCCAGTCGAACAGCAGGACCAGGGCGCCGGCGACGAGGACGCCGACGCTTCCGACCGCGTCGGCGAGGACCTCGAGGTAGGCACCGCGGACCGCGAGACTGTCCTTGGCATCGGCGCGCAGGAGCAGCATCACGACGAGGTTGGCGGCCAGACCGGCCGTCGCGGTGAGCACGAGGGCCGTGCCGGGGATGTCGGGGGCGTCGCCGATGCGGTGGATCGCTTCGTAGAACACCCAGACCGCCACGACGAGCAGGAGTGCGGCGTTCGCCATCGCGGCGAGCACCTCGGCACGGTGCCAGCCGAAGGTGCGGGCGGCGGCGGTGCTCCCGCGCCGCGCGAGGATCAGGGCGGCCATCCCCATGGACATGCCCACCACGTCGGTGAGCATGTGGCCGGCGTCGGCGAGCAGGGCGAGCGAGTCGATCCACAGGGCGACGCCGGCTTCGAGGAGCAGGAACGCCACCAGGATCGCGAGAGCGATCGCCATCCGCCGCAGCCGCCCCCGCGACGGCCCCGCCTCGCCGGGCGCACCGGCTCCGGCGTGACCGTGCGAATGACCGTGTCCGACCCCCATGATCCTCCCTCCGAAGTTTCGGCCATCATATGCAGACATACGCATATGTTCAACGGAGGGGTGGGGGTCAGGACTCGGGCGGATACGCCGGATGCTCCACGGTCGGGGGCAGGGTCGCGATCGCCGAGATCCGTTTCAGCCCCGCCACCTGGAGCAGGTCCACGATCAGCGAGCGGATCTGCGCGAACACCACCGTGGCCGACAGACCCGCACCCTGCACCTGGTCCGGCTTCATCTCCCGGGCCACACTCCGCAGCACCCGGGCCGCCTCCGCCTGGTCCGGCTTCTCCCCCGGCTCGGCGAGGACCATCGCCCTCAGCACGTCCACCGCGTCGGCCAGTTCGTCGATGCGCCGCACCAGCCGCGGATCGAGGATCTCGTCGTCGCGCACGAGCGAGAGCGACCGGCGCGCCAGCACGCGCGTGTTGCGCATGGCGTTGTCGATCGGGTCCGCCGCGGCCGTGAGCCGTTCGAGCCGCGGCCGGCTGTTCCAGTACAGCGGCGAGATGCGGCTGATCTCCTTGCCGCCGGAGATGTTGGTGCGCATCGCGTCGATCGCCGACTGCGTGGCCCGGGCCTCGCGCAGGGCCGCCTCGATCGGCTTCGGGTTGTTCTCGACCAGGCCGGTCTCGACCTTGCGCAGCACGTCCGCCGCCGTGGCCAGCACGTTCGCCGCCTCCCGGCGCGCCCGGCGAACCGGATGCGTGGGAATCACGGCGACGACGGCGATGCCGACCAGGCCGCCGACGAGGGCGTCGACCATGCGGTCGACGCCCCCGGACCCGCCGGGCGGGATCAGGGTCGCCACGAGCACCGCCGAGTTCCCGGCCTGCATGGAGAAGATCGGACCGCTGTTCAGGGCCACCGCCGTGCCCATCGCCATCGCGACGACGAGTGCGATCTGCCACGGACCGCTGCCGATGAACGAGATGATCAGGTCGCCGATGCCGATGCCCACGGTGACCCCGCAGACGAGTTCGACCGACCGGCGCATCCGCGCCCCCAGCGACAGCCCCAGCGACACGACCGCCGCAATGGGCGCGAAGAACGGCTGCTCGTGTCCGACCGGTCCCGTCGCCACCCACCAGGCGATGCCCGCCGCGAGCGCGCACTGCAGGATGGGCAGCGCCGAGGACCGCAGCCGGCGCCCCGACGCACGCAGCCGCCGGCGGACGCCGTCCCTGGTGGGCAGCCGGGGACTAATCGACGCCAAGCGCTTCGGCGGCGCGGGGATCGCAGTCCTCGAGCAGGTCGAGGCAGCGGGCGTGCTCGTCGGCCTCGCCGATCTCCTTCGCGGCGCGGGCCAGCGTGGCGACGCACCGCAGGAAACCCCGGTTGGGTTCGTGCTCGTACGGCACGGGACCGAAGCCCTTCCAGCCGTTGCGGCGCAGCTGGTCGAGACCGCGGTGGTAGCCGGTGCGGGCGTAGGCGTAGGCCGCGATCGTCTCGCCGCGCTCGAGGGCGGCTTCGGCCAGGTAGGCCCACGCGATCGACGCGGTGGGGTGGTCGGCTGCCACCTTCGCCGGATCCTCGCGGTTCAGCAGCGCCGATTCCGCCTCGTCGTCGCCGGGCAGCAGGGTGGGTTGGGGTCCGAGAAGATCACCGAAAGACGTCATGGCCACCATTGTGCCCACCGCGGGACGACGGTCGTTAGGCTGCCCGGGAGAACAGCCGTCCGCTCAGCAAGGGGGATCGCGTGCCGGATCCGAAGAACGAAGACACCACCACGTCCCCCGATCCGGCGACGGGCGCACCCGATTCCTCCGCAGCGCCCGGCGACGCCGAGGGCCCGGCACCGCACGCAGGCCCGCAAGGCGGCACACCGGCCACGGACAACCCCCGTTCCTCCACAGCGCCCGGCGACGCCGAGGGCCCGGCACCGCACGCAGGCCCGCAAGGCGGCACACCGGCCACGGGTCCCGCCGACCGCGCCGCGAACGAGCCGGCCTCGGCGAGCGAGGCGGAGACCGTGGCCATCCCGGCCGCGCGGCGCGCCGAACCGGCCCCCTCCCCCGCCGACGCGCCCACCGCCCGCATCGCCGTCACCACGCACACCCCCAAGCAGGCGCCGCAGCGGATCGTTCCCCAGCGCGCCGAACCGCAGCGGGTCCCGCCGGCGGGGCCGGAACCGCACCGTGCCGAGGCCCGGCGGGTGGAGCCCCAGCGCATCGAACCCCGGCGCACCGAACCCCAGCGCGTCCAACCCCAGCGCGCCCAGCCGGTCCCGGGGCCGCAGCGCATCGACCCCGTCGCACCCGGCAGGCGGGGCCGGCGAGGCTGGGTGATCGCCGCGCTCGTCGCGGGACTGCTCGTCGTCGCCGCAGTGGCGGCCGCGGCCGTGAAGGTCTACCTGGACGACCGGGCGGCGAACTCGCCGGAGGCCCGGATCCGCGCCACCGTCGAGACCTTCGTCGGTGCGCTCGCCGCCGGCGACCTGACGACGCTGCGCACCACGACGTGCGGCGGACTGCAGGAGTTCTACGCCTCGGTACCGCCCGAGCAGTTCGCGGACATCCACCGCACCGCCGTCGACCAGGGCACCGTGCCCGTCGTCACCGGCGTCGACAAGGTGCAGATCACCGACGGCCAGGCCATCGCACAGGTCACGGCGCACCCCGCCGGGACGCCGACCGACGTCACCCAGCGCACCTTCGACCTGGCCCGCGAGGGGGAGGACTGGAAGGTCTGCGGCGAATGATCCGCGACGAACGGTAGAGGGCGAACGGTAGAGGCAGAACGAAACGACGCGAGCGGTGCCGCGGGCCGGGCCCGCGTCACCGCTCGCGTCGGACGACTGCGCGGGATCGATCAGCCGGCGGACACCGAGCGGCCCGCGGACTTGAGGTCGTTGCAGGCCTCGACGACCCGAGCGGTCATCGACGCCTCGGCCTTCTTCAGGTAGCTGCGCGGATCGTAGGTCTTCTTGTTGCCGACCTCGCCGTCGATCTTCAGCACACCGTCGTAGTTGGCGAACATGTGCCCGGCGATCGGACGGGTGAACGCGTACTGGGTGTCGGTGTCGACGTTCATCTTCACCACGCCGTAGCTGAGCGCCTCGTCGATCTCGGACTTCAGCGAGCCGGAACCGCCGTGGAAGACCAGGTCGAACGGCTTCGAGCCGGCCGCCAGGCCCAGCTTCTTCGACGCGGCGGCCTGGCCGTCGGCCAGCACGGACGGCTTGAGCTTGACGTTGCCCGGCTTGTAGACGCCGTGGACGTTGCCGAACGTCGCGGCGAGCAGGTACTTGCCCTTCTCGCCGGCGCCGAGCGCGTCGACCGTCTTCTCGAAGTCCTCGATCGAGGTGTACAGCTTCTCGTTGATGGCGTTCTCCACGCCGTCCTCTTCACCGCCGACGACGCCGATCTCGACCTCGAGGATGATGTTCGCGTCCTTGGACAGCGCGAGCAGTTCCTGGGCGATCTGCAGGTTCTCGTCGATCGGGATGGCCGACCCGTCCCACATGTGCGACTGGAACAGCGGGTTCTCGCCGTTCTTCACCCGCTCCTGTGAGATGGCGAGCAGCGGGCGCACGAACCCGTCCAGCTTGTCCTTCGGGCAGTGGTCGGTGTGCAGCGCGATGGTGACGTCGTACTTCGCGGCGATGACGTGTGCGAATTCGGCGAGCGCGACGGCGCCGGTCACCATGTCCTTGACACCGAGGCCGGAGCCGAACTCGGCGCCACCCGTCGAGAACTGGATGATGCCGTCGCTGCCGGCGTCCGCGAAGCCCTTGATCGCGGCGTTGATGGTTTCGGACGAGGTGCAGTTGATGGCCGGGAACGCGAAGGAGTGGTCCTTGGCGCGGGCGATCATCTCGGCATAGACCTCGGGAGTCGCGATTGGCACGGCGGCTGTCCTCCAGATGAGAGTCGATGGGTGCCTTCCCGGGGGTGCGGGAGGGCTCCAGGGTTGTCCCTGCAGTATGTCAACTGTCGGCGCGGGGACACAGTCGGGTGCCCGCCATGATTCGGGTCACCGGCCTCCCACCGGTACTCTGGTGGCCGTGAGTGTGCTCGGAGGACTGGAGTCCGTGACCGTCGTCCCGGAGACCGTGACGAATCTGGCGTTACTGCCGGGATTCCTGGACCCGGTGAATCTGCTCAACTCCTTCGGCACCTGGGTGCTCATCGGCCTGCTGCTCGTGGTGTTCATCGAGTCGGGTCTGCTGTTCCCGTTGCTGCCGGGCGACTCGCTGCTCTTCACCGCCGGTCTGATCGCCGCCTCGAAGTCCGAGGAGATCCCGCCGTTCGCACCGCTGTGGGTGCTGATGGTGACGATCCCGATCGCGGCGATCCTGGGCGACCAGGTGGGCTACTGGATCGGTGCCAAGGGCGGTACGCGCCTGTTCAGGAGCTACGACTCGAAGATCTTCAACAAGGGCTACATCGACCAGTCCGAGGACTTCTTCCAGCGGCACGGTCCGATCACGATCGTCCTCGCCCGGTTCGTGCCCATCGTGCGCACCTTCGCGCCGGTGGTCGCGGGCGCGTCCCGCATGAAGTACCCGGTGTTCCTCACCTACAACATCGTGGGCGGCATCCTGTGGGGCGCCGGCGTGACGCTGCTGGGCTACCTGCTCGGTCAGATCACCTTCATCCGCGACAACATCGACATCATCTTCCTGCTGATCGTGTTCGCCTCCGTCGTCCCGATCATCCTCGAGGTCGGCAAGCACCTGATCGCCAAGCGCAGGGCCGCCGCCGTCGTCGAGGCCGACGCCACTGCCGACGAGGCCGACGCCACTGCCGCCGAGGCCGACGCCACTGCCGACACGGTGCCGGTGCCGACGACGCGTCGCGACACCACGCCCTGAGCACGCGCGCGAACGCGTCCTCCATGATTCTCGCCGCGGAGACCTTCGGTCCGCTCGAAACCGCCGGGCCCGCCCTGGTGTGGCTCGTCGTCGTGACGTTCGTGTTCGTGGAATGCGCCATCATCCTCGGCCTGTTCCTGCCCGGGGACTCCATGCTGCTGACCGCCGGCGTCGTGCTGGCCGCCCACCATTCCGGTGCGGCGCAGGTGTGGGCCCTGTCGGTCGGGGCGATGGTGGCTGCGATCGCCGGGAACCAGGTGGGTTACGTGATCGGCCACCGGCGTGGTCACCACCTCATCGCCCGCCGCAACGGCCGATACCTCAACGCGGCCAACCTGCGGAAGGTCAATGTCCTCCTCGACCGGTACGGGTTCTGGGCGGTGCTGATCGCCCGCTGGATCCCGTGGGTGCGGACGCTGTCTCCGCTGGTGGCCGGGGCCGCGCGGATGAACCACACCCGCTACACGATCGCGTCCACGATCGGCGCGATCCTGTGGGCACCGGTGCTGCTGCTCGTCGGGTTCTACTTCGGCGAGTACCTCGAGCGGGTCTCGTGGCTGCTGCCGACGGTCCTCGCCGTGATGGCCGCCGTCCTCGTCGTGGGCACGGTGCTCGGCGTCCGGCAGTACCGGATCGAGATGGCGCGGCCGGCGGTGGACGTGGAGATCGCGGACGTCGACCCCGACTGAGCGGCCGGCTGCCCCGGTCGACACGGCCTGCACGCCCGCGGCCATCGCCTGAGGCCATCGCCTGAGGCCATCGACTGAGGCCATCGACTGAGCCCGCTGTCGATGTCCGGGAGGGGTGGGGATGCGCGTTCAAACGAGGGCGGGGTCCAGGATGCGGCGCGGAGTGTCCGGATCCAGGCGCACGCCGATGAAGACGATTTCCTGCCCCGGCGTCTCGCCGGTCCGGGACCACGGCTGGGCCGGTTCGAGCACCAGATCGGGGCCGGCCTGCGACCAGACCGCCGCGGTGTCCGGGTCGTCGGCGAACCAGCAGAAGCCCTTGCTGCGCAGCACCCCGTGCAGATTCTCCACGGCCGCCTCGAGCCGGGCGCGGTCGAAGGGGCGATCGGCGCGGTAGACGACGCTGCGGATGCCGTACTCCTCGGTCTCCGGGGTGTGGCCGCCGGCGAGTTCCTCGGCCCAGCCCGGGGCGAGTGCCGCCGCCTCCGGGTCGTAGCGTCCGGTGCCGACGACCTCGCCGATCGGGACGGCGCCGTGGACGGTGCGCAGGAGCCGCGCCGTCGGGTTGAGCCGGCGCAGGGTGGCCTCGACGGCCCCGGCGACGGCGTCGCTCACCAGGTCCGTCTTGTTGAGCAGCAGCACGTCGGCGAATTCGACCTGGTCGACGAGCAGGTCGGAGATGCTGCGCTCGTCGCCCTCGCCGGCCTCGAGATCGCGCTCGTCGAGTCGGTCGCCGCGCGCGAGCTCGGCGAGGAACGTGGTGGCGTCGACGACGGTGACCATCGTGTCGAGGCGCGCGAGCTGCCCGAGGCGGAAGCCGTCGTCGAACTCCCAGTCGAACGTCGCGGCGACGGGCATCGGCTCGGAGATGCCGGTCGACTCGATCACGAGGTGGTCGAACCGGTTCTCCCGGGCGAGCCGCGCGACCGTCTCGATCAGGTCCTCGCGGAGCGTGCAGCAGATGCAGCCGTTGGTGAGCTCGACGAGCTTCTCGGTGGTGCGGTCGAGGCTGCCGTCGACGAGCGCGGCGTCGATGTTGATCTCGCTCATGTCGTTGACGACGACCGCGACGCGGGCACCGTCGCGGTTGGCGAGGATGTGGTTGAGCAGCGTGGTCTTGCCCGCGCCGAGGAAGCCGGAGAGCACGGTGACGGGCAGTGGGGTCGCGGCGGTCATGCCGTCGACGATAACCGTTATCGATAACCGTTTTCAAAATGGGTGCCGTCGGGTCGCGCAGAACTCGGTCCCGGCGCCCGCTCGGTGGCGACGGCGTACGCCGATTCCATCAGCATCCACCCGCTCAGCTGCACCGACAGGTCCCGCTCCGCCACGCCCGAGCTGCGCACCGTGCCGCCGGAGAAACGCGCGATCCCGGGTGCCGTGCCGGGCAGCCGGGCCTGCACGGACCAGTCCCGCCCGAACAACGGCAGCCCCTCGATCTGCAGGCGGTTCGCCCACGCGGCCTGCGCGGACGCGAGCACGATCCGCGCGGCGAGCCGGCGCGCGCGTTCGTCCTCCACGTCGACCACCGGCAGCGTCGTCGCGACCATCGCCAGATACCGGACGAGGATGCCGTTGAACAGTCCCCCGTCCCCACCGCCCCCGCCGGTGATCACCCCACGGTCCGCCAACTGGGTGTCCACGGCCTCGACGAGGGCGTGCACCCGCTCCCGGTGCCGCGGCTCGCCCATCCGCACCGCCAGCTCGGTCTCCAGCCCGAGCACGACGCCCTGGCAGTACGTGTAGACCGCGCGCTCGACCCGGCCACCGCGGATCCCGTCGAAGATCAGGCCGGTCTCCGGATCACGCAGCGTCTCGTGGATCCAGTCCGCCATCTCCTGGGCCCGCAGCAGCTTGCCGGTGCGGGCGAGCAGCAGTCCCGCCGGGCCGTTGGCCGGGGTGTTGTAGAAGTCGTCGCGGCGCCGCCAGGGGATGCCCCCGCCCCGCTCGGGGGCCCACGCCTCGAACAGCTCGTTCTCGAGGACGGCGATGGCGTCGCGGCGGTCGACGTAGAGGTGCCGCTGCGCGCGCTCGAGAGCGAGGCCGAGCCAGGCCATGTCGTCGAAGTAGTTGTTGGTCCAGCCGAGAAGGTTGCGAATCCGGTGCGAGCGCGTCAGCCGCACCACCCGGCGCCGGCGCCGCGGCGTCGCCTCCCGCTCGGCGGCGTCGACCGCGAGATCGATCAGGTGCGCCTGCCACCAGTAGTGCCAGGTGAGGAAGAGTCGTTCGCGGCGCACCGCCGGCCATCCGACGACTCCGAGCGCGGTGCCGGGCAACGCCCACAACCGCCGCACGTGCCGCGACGTGACTGCAGCCTCCGCGAGATCCGCCCGCTCGGCCCACAAATCCGACATGTCGTCGCCAACCTCGTCTCACCGTCGCTACCGCTACCAGCTTTCCCCTATCGGCCGCACCTCGTCGAACGTTTCCTCACCAGGCGCGGTCGAGGTCGGCGTGCTGCCGGATCCAGGCGTGCATCGCGATCCCGGCGGCGACGCCGGCGTTGATGCTGCGGGTCGAGCCGAACTGGGCGATGGACACCGTCGTCGCGGCGACCTCCCGCGCCCGCGCCGTCACACCGGGGCCCTCCTGGCCGAACAGCAGCAGGCACGCGCGGGGCAGCCGTGCGGTTTCGAGTGGCACCGATCCGGGGGTGTTGTCCACCGCGACGATCGTCAGGCCCTGTCCGGCCGCCCAGTCGAGGAGGGAGTCGACGTCCGGGTGGTGCACGAGATGCTGGTACCGGTCGGTCACCATCGCGCCGCGACGGTTCCAGCGCCGGCGGCCGACGATGTGCACGGCGGGCGCCGC
>NZ_AJFC01000101.1:0-2863 GCF_000256505.1 Rhodococcus sp. P14
CGCACCACGGTGCCGATGTTCGCGTCGTGCCCGAAATTCTCGATCGCCACGTGCAGCGGATGGCGGCGGGTGTCGATGTCGGCGACGATCGCCTCGCGCGTCCAGTAGCGGTACGCGTCGACGACGTTGCGCCGGTCACCGTGGGCGAGCAGCTCCGGGTCGTAGCGCGGATCCCGCGGGGGCTCGGTGCCGTACTCCTCGACCCACGGACCGTACCCGTGCGGGTGCTCGCCCCACTCGGTGGGACCGGCAACGTCGTCGAGATGCACGGTCAGAACGTCGTGTTCGAGGCGGCAGCGATCGTGAAGCCGTGCCCGGTGGCGTCGTTGACGCAGGAGACTTCGGCGGCGGTGGTCTCGCACGTGTAGCCGAGCTTGCTCAACGTCGATCCGCTCGGCAGGACCGGGTCGTCGCCGCCGGAGGTGTAGACCGACCCACCCGAACACATGAACTCCGCGGGCCCCGCGTCCTGCACGCGAATACCGTTGCCCCAGTTGACCATGCAGTTCTCGGGCCGAGGCGGCACCGGATCCGTGACGCCCTCGCAGCCCGCCTCGGTGCGGGAGGGGAGTTTGACGATCCCGCACCGGAACCCGCCGTCGGGGCTGGTGAAGTAGTACGACTCGTTGCGCTCGTACTGCACGTCGGCCGGCGCCGCCGCAGCGCTCTCGGGCCCTGCCGGGGCGCTCTCGGGGACCGGGGTGGTCGAGGTGGGCTCGGTGGTCGTCGGGGCGGGTGCCACCGTGGTGGTGGTCGTGACGGCCGCGCTCGACGACGACGCGGCAGCCGGCTGCTCCACCCCCTCCGACGAACCTCCGCACCCGGCCAGTGCCAGCACCGCCACCGCGGCCGCACCGATCGACGACATCCGACGCACGTTCACCCGACTCCCTTCCGTCGCTGATCCGTCCGCCACTCTAGCGAGACCGCGTCAGCTGCCGGTCACCCACCGGTTGACCAGGCGATTGAGCCGGGCGGGCGTGACCTGGGCGAAGGCGGCGAACGCCTTCGCCTGCCAGCCCACGGTGTGGTGGACACCGGCCGCCCGCCGGCCCGGACGGGTCAGGTCGTACAGCGCCCGCGCGACGTCGTCGGCGTCGAGCCGGATCCCCAGCCGCCGCGACGCACCGATGTTCATGTCCCGGGTCATCGCCGTCTCGACGAACAGCGGCCACATCGCGACCACCCGGATGTCGTGCGGAGCCCATTCCAGATCGAGGGCCTCGGTCAGCCCGCGCACGGCGAACTTGGTGGCGCTGTAGGTGGCGAGCTCCGGCTGCCCGTACAGCGCCGACGCCGAGCACAGGTTGACCACCTGGGCGCCGGGCGTGCGGCGCAGGTACTCGAACGCGCTGTGGCAGCCGGTGATCGTCCCGGCGACGTTGACGTCGACCATCTGCCGGTGCCGCGCGAGCGGGGTCGTCTCGAACGGACCCGAGGCCAGGACACCCGCGTTGTTGACGAGCAGGTCCAGCGTGCCGTCGGCGCAGAACGCCTTCAGTGTGCGTTCCCAGCCCGCCGCGTCGGTGACGTCGAGGACCGCGGTGACGATGCCGGGTTGCTCCGCGGCGAGCGCCTCGAGGCCCGCGGCATCGACGTCGACGGCGGCGACCCGGTAGCCACGGCGGGCGAGGAGCAGGGCGGTGGCGCGGCCGATCCCCGCGGCGGCACCGGTGACGAAGGCAGTGGGCGAATTCATGAGTGCAGCGTAGCGACGCCGAACGTGGCGCAGGTCACGGACTATCCTGGCATCGGAGGAGCAATGAGCCACGTTCGAGTCGTTCGTGCCGTCGCGTTCGTCACCGCCGGATATCTCGTCGTCCTGGCCCTGTGGCTGGGGCTGTTCGTCGGCAGCTCTCCCGAGGGCACCGTCCCCTACCAGATCATGTTCCTGCTGGCCGCGTACGGCTCGGCGCTGGGCATCGCCATGATCCTCGCCGGGCGGCCGTCGCGCGCCGACCGCCGTCTCGCCCGCCGCGGCCTCGAGGGCTGGGCGACCATCATCTCGGCTCGGCACCTCGGGCACACCGTGGACAACGGCGAGCTCACCGAGCTGGATCTCGATCTGACGGTGCCGGGTTCCGAGCCGTACCACGGACGGGTGCTCTACGAGGTCGCCCGCGAGGATCTCGACCGGTTCGAGCCGGGCCGGGTCGTGGGCATCCGCGTCGACCCGCGCGACCGGGACCGCATCGTCCTCTGCCCGTAGGCGACCGGTGTGTCCGTCGCCTACGCGGACAGCCGGGGCGCGACGGCGCCCTCCCGCCCGAGCGCGAGCTTGCCTTCGACGAGGAGCAGCTGGGCCAGCGCGTAGGTCGCGAGCACGAACCCCTCCGCCGCGGCGCGCGCCCCCTCCGAGCGCAACAGCACCCGCCGCGCGACGATGGTGCCGTCGGAGAGCGTGAACACCAGGCCGCCGAGCCCCAGCCAGCTGCGCCGGTCCCGGCCCGGGATCGGCAGGTCGGCCAGCCGGCGGGCGCCGGGGGCGAGCGACGGGTCCGCGGCGAGTGTCGCGGTGGTCCCGAGCAGCGCACCGTAGCCCGTCAACGGGGCCGCCACCCGGGGCGCCTTCACGCCGAGCAGGCCGGCGGCTCCGAGCGCCGCGACGGCCCGCGGCACCGCCGCCGACCGGGTCGGACGGGCCCCGCGACGGGCCAGCAGCGCCGAGTAGCAGACCTGCATCACGGCGAACGAGGACGCACCGCGCAGCAGCCGCGCGTCGTCGTCCGGGTCGATCATGAACACGTCGCCGACGGTCGCGCCGGTCAAGGCGAGCAGCAGCAGGGCGGTGTCCGACCGGTCGGTGTGCGGGGCGTGCCGCAGCACCCGGACCGCCAGCGACGGCCCGATCAGCGGCTTTGGG
>NZ_AJFC01000102.1:0-5504 GCF_000256505.1 Rhodococcus sp. P14
GTCGCCCGCAGGAACTTCGGGCGCGGCAGGTCCCGCTCGCGGGCGGCCACCGTGACGGCCTCCGCCACCGCGTCGACGTCCGTCGCCCGGCACAATGCGATCGCCGAGCCGCCGAATCCGCCACCCACCATCCGCGCACCCAGCGCACCGGCGGCGCGCGCGGCGTCGACGGCGGTGTCGAGTTCGACGGAGCTGACCTCGAAGTCGTCGCGCAGCGACCGGTGGGCGGCGTCGAGCAGCGGTCCGAGCCGTCGCGGGGCGTCGTCGCGCAGGGCCGCGACGGCGGCGCGGACCCGGGCGATCTCCGTGACGACGTGCCCGGCCCGGCGCCGCAGCACCGGGTCGGTCAGCGCGCCGAGCGCGGCGACGGTGCCGACGTCGCGCAGGCTCCCGAGCCGGCGCGTGGCCTCCTCGACGTCGCGCCGCCGCTGCCCGTACTGCCCGTCGACGAGGCGGTGCGGGGCGTCGGTGTCGACGACGAGCAGTGCCAGGCCGTGCGATTCGAGGTCGATCGGGATGTGCTCGACCTCGCCCGTCGCACAGTCCAGCAGGAGGGCGTGCCCAGCCCGGCCGCGCAGCGCGATCTGCTGATCCATCCCGCCGGTGGGGGCGCCGACGTAGTCGTTCTCGGCCCGCGTGCAGGCGGCGGCGAGGACGGCCCGGCCCGGATCGTCGACCGGCAGCCCGGACAGCTCGGCCAGGGCGAGAGCCACGGCCGCCTCGAGCGCCGCCGAACTCGACAGGCCCGCGCCGACCGGCACGTCGGAGGCGATCGCGATGTCGGCGCCCGCGAATCCCGGCGGGTCGAGCGCGCCGATCACCCCGACGACGTAGGCGGCCCAGCCGCCGGTGTGTCCTTTGGGCTGCCCCAGCCGCCCAAAGGACACACCGGCGAAGCCCTCGCTCACCAGCCGGACCGCGCCGTCGTCGCGTCGCCGGACCGCGGCGGCCGTGACCTGCGGCAGCGCCAGCGGCAGGCACAGCCCGCCCGCGTAGTCGACGTGCTCACCGATCAGGTTGACCCGGCCCGGCGCGCACCACACCCCCTCCGGGGCCCCCCCGAACGCCTCGGCGAACCCGGCTGCGGCGGCCGCGGCCACGCTCATCCGGCGAGTTCCCGCAGCCGCACCGCGATGCGTTCGGGGGAGGTGTCGCTGATCCATACGCCCATCGCGGACTCCGATCCGGCCAGGTACTTGAGCTTGTCGGCAGCGCGTCGCAGCGAGAAGATCTGGCAGAACAGACGACCGTACGGTCGCTCGTCGCCGACCGGCGCCTGGTGCCAGGCCGCGATGTACGGGACGCGCTCCACGCCGTCGAAGAACAGGTCGACGCGACGGAGCAACTCCCGGTAGAGCACCGCCAGTTCGTCGCGCTCGGCGTCGTCGAGGGCGACGAGGTCCGGCACGTCGCGATGCGGGGCGAGGTGCACCTCGACGGGCCAGCGCGCCGCCGCCGGTACATAGGCGGTCCACCGTCGTCCGGCCCACACGACGCGGGTGCCCGCCCGGCGTTCCGCGTCGAGCACGTCGCGTTGCAGCAACCGGCCCGTCGCCGCGTGGTGCGCGCGGGCACGCTGCAGCAGCACCTGCGAGCGTGGCGGCAGGAACGGGTAGGCGTAGATCTGACCGTGCGGATGCTGCAGTGTCACACCGATTTCCGCGCCGCGGTTCTCGAAGCAGAACACCTGCCGCACCTCGGGGGCGGCCGAGTGCTCGGCGGTGCGGTCGGCCAGTGCGTCGAACACCGTGCGGACCCGTTCGACGCTCAGGTCGGCGAAGCGGGCGTCGTGGTCGGCGGTGAACGCGACCACCTCGCAGCGTCCCGTCGCGGGCCGTCGCGGCCACAGCGGGTCGCCGTCCACCGGACCGGCGTCGGCGCCACCGGATCCGAGGGCTGAGAAACGGTTCTCGAACACCACCACGTCGTAGTCGTCGGCGGGGATCTCGGTGGCGGCCCGGCCCGGCCGGGTGGGGCACAGCGGGCAGTCGGCGGGGTCCGGCAGGAAGGTGCGGTCCATGCGGTGCGACGCGGAGACCACCCACTCCCCCGTGAGCGGGTCGAAGCGCAGTTCGGACGCAGCCCCGGCCGGCGGCAGCCGCCGGGTGTCGTGCCGTTCCCGCACCGCACCGCCCCCGGCGTACGGCTCGGTGTCGTCGAAGTAGAACAGCTCCCGGCCGTCCGCGAGGCGGGCCGCGGTCCGTCGCACCCGGACTCCTAGGCGTCCTGCAGTCCCAGGTCCTGCAGGCCCAGCAGGTAGCGGTACTCCACGCCCTCCGCGGCGATCACCTCGCCGGCGCCGGTGGCCCGGTCGACGACGGTGGCGACACCCACGACGGTCGCGCCGGCGTCGCGCAGGGCCTTGACGGCGGTGAGCGGAGAGTTGCCCGTGGTGGTCGTGTCCTCGACCACCAGGACCCGCTTGCCGAGCACGTCGGGGCCCTCGATCTGCCGCTGCATGCCGTGCGCCTTGGCGGCCTTGCGGACGACGAACGCGTCGATCGGACGGCCGGGTGCGTGCATGACCGCGAGCGCGACCGGGTCGGCACCCATGGTGAGTCCGCCGACGGCGTCGAAGTCCCAGTCGGCGACCAGTTCCCGGATGAGCTTGCCGATCAGGGGCCCGGCCCGGTGGTGCAGGGTGGCGCGGCGAAGATCCACGTAGTAGTCGGCCTCCTTGCCGGACGACAAGGTCACCTTGCCGTGCACCACCGCCAGTTCTCGGACCAGCGCAGCCAACTCCTCGCGATCACTCATCGCAACCCCTTACCGTCTCTCGTTCCACGCCGCACCCGTGGGCGCCGGCGACGACGAGCCTAGCCGGGGGCCGGCGGTCAGGCGGCGACGGTGTCCGATCCGCCGGTCGTCGCGTCTGCGGAGGCGGCGGCCGGCTCCGGCGCGACCGGCACCGGCGGGACGACCGCGGCGGGGGCGAGCGGGGCGGGGGCGAGCGGGGCGACGACCTCGAACAGCGGGACGGGTCCGACCGCGGCGATGCGCGCGAACACCGAGGTCGGGAAGGTGGTGGCGGCGGTGTTGATGGTGCGGCCGAGATCGTTGTGGACGCGGGCGGCCCCGGCGATGCGCTGCTCGCGGGTCCGCAACTCGCGGGCGACGCGGATGAACGGCCAGTGGTTGACGCCGTCGAGGACGCCGATCAGCTCGTGCAGGGCCGCCGACAGGGTGTTCTCGGCCGCGGCCCGCTCCCCCAGCGGCAGCCGCTGGTCGCGCATGGCGATCGCCAGGGATCGCGCCCCGACGACGGGGCTGAGCCGGCTGCGATCCAGACCCGCACCGGCGGACGCCGCGATGAGTGCGGGTACCTGGTCGTAGCGGTCGTCGAGTTCGTTGGTCAGCAGGCGCAGGCTGTCGCGGTGGCGCATCTTCAGCACCCGGAGGCGGCGGACGGCGGCACGCGTCCACAGCAACACGATCACCACGACCGCAACGACAATCACAAGGGCCACAGACGTCACAGGGCGGAATCTACCGCGCAGCGGACGCGACACCCGGAGCGCGACGCGCCGTGTCGTGGCGCCGTGTCCGGACCGTTATCCGGTGCGGCCTACGTCCGGTCCCGGCCCCGGCCGACCAGGTTGGTCGCCCGGCGCACCAGGTTCTTCGGGACGAGCCGGCCCACCGTCGTGAGCACCTTGTACTGCAGGCCGGGGATGCTGATCACCTTGCCCGCCTCGAGGTCGGCGAGGGAGGTGCGCACCACGGTGTCCACGTCGAGCCACATCAGTTCCGGAATCGAGCTCATCTCGATCCCGGCCCGCTCGTGGAACTCGGTGTGCACGAAGCCGGGGCACAGTGCCTGCACCTTCACCCCGGTGCCGGCGAGGCCGCCGGACAGTCCCTCGGTGAACGAGACGACGTAGGCCTTGCTGGCCGAGTACGTCGACCCCCGCCCGGAGAGCAGACCGGCGACGCTGGCGACGTTGACGATGCTGCCTTTGCCGGCGGCGATCATCGGCGGCAGCGCGGCCCGGGTCAGCTGCATCACGGCGGTGACGTTGACGTCGAGCTGAGCCTGCAGCACGGCCGGGTCGGCCGTCCAGAACTCGCCGGACGTGCCGAAGCCGGCATTGTTGACGAGCATCTCCACGCCCTCGGCGAGGCGGCGGGCGACGGCCGCGCGGCCGTCCTCGGTGGCCAGGTCGGCGGCGAGGATCGCGGAGGTGGTGCCGAAACGGGAAGCCAGTTCGTCGGCAAGGGACCGCAGGCTCTCCTCACGGCGAGCGACGAGCACGAGGTCGTACCCCTTGCCGGCGAGCGCGCGCGCGAAGCCTGCGCCGATGCCCGAGGTGGGTCCGGTGACCAGGGCGACGGGCCGGGTGGCAGCGGAAGTCATGGGGTAAAGCTAGCGCAGCGCGCCGGCCGCGTCGGGTGACGCGGGCTCAGCGCCGCGCGGAGGGCCGGCCGGGATCGTGCGCGACCCGGTCGAGTTCCTGCGGCTCCACGATCGGCGGCAGCACGTGCAGGATTCCGGAGAGGCGGGCGACGGTCTCGATGGCCGCGTCCCATTCGCGGCCGGTGCTGCCCACCGGGATCGAGCCGAGGGTCCATTCGCCCTCGCTCCACAGCATCTGCACGTGCGGGGGGATCGACTCCGTGTACGCGACCATGCGCTGGTCACAGATGCGGCGGGCGATCTCGAGGTCGGTGGCGAACACGATGCGCGGCCCGATGGCGCCGAGCAGGTTCATGTCCGGGTCCTTCGGCGGCGGCGTCGACTTCAGGCGCAGGTCGATGTCGACGTCGGAGCCGACCTTGCGGCGCACCGCGACGATCGTCGCGGTCTCCTCGATGTCGAAGAGGATGAATTCCTCGCCGCGGCGGATGCCGTGGACGACGTCCACCGCGCCGAGATACTCCTGCTTGGCGAGGGCCGCCCGGTGCCAGTGCCCGGGCAGGGAGTCGTCGGCGGCGCTGTACTTGTAGCCCTGGGCGCGCGCCCAGATCTCACGCACGCGACCGGACTGCTCACGCCGCGTGCGGTCGACGTAGAGCAACGCCAACGCACCCGCGAGTGCGATCGCCGCCAGTCCGAACCACATCACCGTCATCGAGCGCCAGCCTATCGCGTTCTAGTTGCCCGGACCGCCGAAGGACGGCAGGGACGCGCTGACCACCGTGTCGGCGATCATCTCCCCGTTCCGCAGCGGCGAGCCCTGCGCGACGACCGAGTCGCCGACCCGCAGCGACGACGGATCGGAGCCCGCGAGCGAAATGATCTGCGTCTCGGGGGTGAGCCGCACCGTGACGATCGAGCCGCCCATGCCGCTGAGCGTGAGGGACGTGCCGTCGTTGGCGGTGATCGTGCCGACGACGGTGCCGGCGGAGCCGATGAAGTCGCCGAGCCCGCCGGGCAGCTGCTCGAACGGCAGGCCGGGCGCGGCCGGATCGGTGGTGGGCGCGGGCGTCGTGGGCGCGGGCCGGGGCACCGTGGTCGTGGTGGTCGGGGCCGCGGCGCTGCGCTGCTGCGGATCCCCGCCGCCGCC
>NZ_AJFC01000103.1:0-13210 GCF_000256505.1 Rhodococcus sp. P14
TGCCGCCGCGGCGAGCAGGATCAGACCCCAGCGGCGACGTCGGGGCGGCTGCGCGTCGAGCGGCGGGTACTCACCGGTGTGCGGCGGGGTCGGTGGCGCCGACCCGTACTCCTGGCCGTAGGGGTACTGCTGCGCCCCTGTGTACTGCTGAGTGGGGGCGTACTGCTGAGTGGGGGCGTACTGCTGGGTGGGGGCGTACTGCTGAGTGGGGGCGTACTGCTGAGTGGGGGCGTACTGCTGAGTGGGGGCGTACTGCTGAGTGGGGGCGTACTGCTGAGTGGGGGCGTACTGCTGAGTGGGGGCGTACTGCTGAGTGGGGGCGTACTGCTGAGTGGGGGCGTACTGCTGAGTGGGGGCGTACTGCTGAGTGGGGGCGTACTGCTGAGTGGGGGCGTACTGCTGAGTGGGGGCGTACTGCTGAGTGGGGGCGTACTGCTGAGTGGGGGCGTACTGCTGAGTGGGGGCGTACTGCTGAGTGGGGGCGTACTGCTGAGTGGGGGCGTACTGCTGAGTGGGGGCGTACTGCTGAGTGGGGGCGTACTGCTGAGTGGGGGCGTACTGCTGGGTCGGGGCGTACTGCTGGGTCGGGGCGTACTGCTGGGTCGGGGCGTACTGCTGGGTCGGGGCGTACTGCTGGGTCGGGGCGTACTGCTGGGTCGGGGCGTACTGCTGGGTCGGGGCGTACTGCTGGGTCGGGGCGTACTGCTGGGTCGGGGCGTACTGCTGGGTCGGGGCGTACTGCTGGGTCGGGGCGTACTGCTGGGTCGGGGCGTACTGCTGGGTCGGGGCGTACTGCTGGGTCGGGGCGTACTGCTGGGTCGGGGCGTACTGCTGGGTCGGGGCGTACTGCTGGGTCGGGGCGTACTGCTGGGTCGGGGCGTACTGCTGGGTCGGGGCGTACTGCTGGGTCGGGGCGTACTGCTGGGTCGGGGCGTACTGCTGGGTCGGGGCGTACTGCTGGGTCGGGGCGTACTGCTGGGTCGGGGCGTACTGCTGGGTCGGGGCGTACTGCTGGGTCGGGGCGTACTGCTGGGTCGGGGCGTACTGCTGGGTCGGGGCGTACTGCTGGGTCGGGGCGTACTGCTGGGTCGGGGCGTACTGCTGGGTCGGGGCGTACTGCTGGGTCGGGGCGTACTGCTGGGTCGGGGCGTACTGCTGGGTCGGGGCGTACTGCTGGGTCGGGGCGTACTGCTGGGTCGGGGCGTACTGGGGTTGCGGACCGTAGGGGCCGGGCTGCTCGAACGCCTGGGTCGGGTTCGGGGGCGCCGCCGTCGGATCGAACCGCGGGTCGTACGACGGGTAGACCAACGTGGGGTCGACGGGCCGGCCGTACGCCTCGGTCGGGTCGGCGGTGTGCAGTACCCGGGTGTCGTCGGCGTCCGGGCCGGCGCCCGTGTCGTCGTCGCGCCCCTCGTCGAGCGAGTAGGCGCGCTCCTGGGGGGTGCGCGGATCGTGCGGGTCAGTCATGGTCCCTCCAGGGTAGGCGCCACGCGCCGGTGCGTCCTTTGGGCTGCTGGAGCCGCCCAAAGGACGCACCGGGCGCTACGCGCCCAACACGAGGTGGTCGCCGTCGTCGCTGACGCCCACCGAGACGGTGTCACCGTCCTTGATGTCCCCGGCCAGCAGCTTCTTGGCGAGCTGGTCGCCGATCGACTGCTGGATGAGCCGGCGCAGCGGACGCGCACCGTACTGCGGGTCGTAGCCCCGCACAGCGAGCCAGAACCGGGCCGAGCTCGACACGTCGAGCGTGAGCCGGCGGGCCGCCAGGCGCCCGGCCAGCTGCTCGAGCTGGATGTCGACGATCTGCTCGAGCTGGTCCTCCGTGAGCGAGTGGAAGACCACCACGTCGTCGAGCCGGTTGATGAACTCCGGCTTGAACGCCGCGCGCACCGCCGCCATGATGTGCTCCCGGTCGCCACCCGCACCCAGGTTCGAGGTGAGGATGAGGATGGTGTTGCGGAAGTCGACGGTACGGCCCTGCCCGTCGGTGAGCCGGCCGTCGTCGAGCACCTGCAGCAGCGTGTCGAACACGTCCGGGTGTGCCTTCTCGACCTCGTCGAACAGCACCACCGAGTAGGGGCGGCGACGCACCGCCTCGGTGAGCTGACCACCCGACTCGTAGCCGACGTAGCCCGGAGGGGCACCGACGAGCCGTGCGACGGAGTGCTTCTCGCTGTACTCGGACATGTCGATCCGCACCATCGCGCGCTCGTCGTCGAACAGGAAGTCCGCGAGCGCCTTCGCCAGCTCGGTCTTGCCGACGCCGGTGGGGCCGAGGAACAGGAACGAGCCGGTGGGCCGGTTCGGGTCGGCGACGCCCGCCCGGGAGCGGCGCACCGCGTCCGACACGGCCTGCACGGCCTCGTCCTGGCCGACGACGCGCTTACCGAGCTCGGACTCCATGCGCAGCAGCTTGGCGGTCTCGCCCTCCATCATGCGGCCGGCGGGGATGCCGGTCCACGCGGCGACGACGTCGGCGACGTCGTCCGGGCCGACCTCCTCCTTGAGCATGACGTCGCCGTCGGCGGCGGCTCCGGACGCGGCGGCGGCCTTCTCCAGTTCCTTCTCCAGCTGCGGGATGCGGCCGTAGCGCAGCTCCGCGGCCTTGCCGAGATCTCCGTCGCGCTCGGCGCGTTCCTCCTCGCCGCGCAGCGCCTCGAGCTGCTCCTTGATGCCCCGCACCGAATCGATGGCGGTCTTCTCGTTCTGCCAGCGGGTGGTGAGCTGGTTCAGCTTCTCGCGTTCGTCGGCGAGTTCGGCGCGCAGCTTCTCGAGCCGCTCCTTGGATGCCTCGTCGGTCTCCTTCTGCAGTGCCATCTCCTCGATCTCGAGGCGACGGACGATGCGCTCGACCGAGTCGATCTCCTCGGGACGCGAGTCGATCTCCATGCGCAGCCGGGACGCGGCCTCGTCGACGAGGTCGATGGCCTTGTCCGGCAGGAACCGGGACGTGATGTACCGGTCGGAGAGGGTAGCGGCGGCGACGAGCGCGGAGTCGGTGATGCGCACGCCGTGGTGCACCTCGTACCGCTCCTTGAGGCCGCGCAGGATGCCGACGGTGTCCTCGACGCTCGGCTCGCCGACGAGCACCTGCTGGAAACGGCGTTCGAGGGCGGCGTCCTTCTCGATGTACTTGCGGTACTCGTCGAGGGTGGTCGCGCCGACGAGGCGCAGCTCGCCGCGGGCGAGCATCGGCTTGATCATGTTGCCGGCGTCCATCGCCGATTCGCCGGTCGCGCCGGCACCGACGATGGTGTGCAGCTCGTCGATGAAGGTGATGACCTGACCGGCCGATTCCTTGATCTCGTCGAGCACCGCCTTGAGGCGTTCCTCGAACTCGCCGCGGTACTTCGCGCCGGCCACCATCGAGCCCAGGTCGAGCGCGATGACGGTCTTACCGCGCAACGACTCGGGGACGTCGCCGGCGACGATGCGCTGCGCGAGGCCCTCGACGATCGCGGTCTTGCCGACGCCGGGCTCGCCGATGAGCACGGGGTTGTTCTTGGTGCGCCGGCTCAGCACCTGCACGACGCGGCGGATCTCGTTGTCGCGGCCGATGACCGGGTCGAGCTTGCCCTCGCGGGCGCGGGCGGTGAGGTCGGTCGAGTACTTCTCGAGCGCCTGGTAGGTGCCCTCGGGGTCCGGGCTGGTCACGCGGGCACTGCCGCGGACGGTGGTGAACGCGTCGCGCAGCGCGGCCGGGGTGGCGCCGTGCCCGACGAGGAGCTTGGCGACGTCGGAATCGCCGCCGGCCAGGCCGACGAGCACGTGCTCGGTCGAGACGTACTCGTCGTCGAGTTCGGTGGCGAGGTGCTGGGCGGCGGTCAGGGCGGCGACCGCTTCGCGGCCGAGTTGCGGCGTCTGGGTGGCGCCGGTGGCACGCGGCAGCCGCTCGACGAGCGTCTGCGCCTCCCGGTGCACGACGGTCGGATCCACGCCGACCGCCTTGAGGAGCGGCGCGGCGATGCCGTCGGTCTGGTCGAGCAGCGCGACGAGCAGGTGGGCCGGACGGATCTCCGGGTTGCCCGCAGCGGACGCGGACTGCATGGCGGCCGTCATCGCCGCCTGGGTCTTGGTGGTGGGATTGAACGAGTCCACTGCGAACCCCTTCCCTTCATTGAGCGAGCCGGTATCAATTCTGCACCCGCAAGCCTCCCGTCGCGGGCATTCGCAAGCTTCAACGGCCCCAAACTTGAGTTTGTTCCGCTCAACTTTATCTGGTTATGTGATGTGCGACACATTCCGGGCGGGCCGGGCCGCCCGCCGTCGATTGTGGCCGAAACCCCGCCACGGGACTACAGTGGCGGCCGACCAGCAGAGACGGCGAGCAGGAGGGTGCGTGGAGGCCTTCGCCGTCGCCCGCGTCCAGCTCAGCTTCGCGTCGATCGTCGCGACCCCCGGCGGCGCCGAGCGCTTCGCCACCGCCTTCTACACCGCCCTGTGGAGCGACACCGTCGGGATCCGTGAGCTGTTCCCCGCGGGTATGGAGACGATGCGCCAGCGGTTCGCGACCGCGGTCGGCTGGGCCGTCAACCGCCTCGGCGACCCCGACGCCGTCACCGCATTCCTCACCCAGCTCGGGCGCGACCACCGCAAGTACGGGGTCCGGCCCGAGCACTTCCGGTCCGCGGGCCGGGCGCTGCACACCGCCGTGCGCGAGTGCACCCCGCCGATCCTGTGGACCGACGCCCTCGACCGCACCTGGGCCCGGGTGATCGACCTGCTCGTCGGGACCATGGCGGACGCGGTCGCCGACGACGAGCTGCCCGCCGCGTGGGGCGCCACCGTCGTCGGCCACGAGCGAGTCCTGCCCGACCTGGCGATCATCCGGCTCGAGACGGACTCGCCGATCCCGTACCACGCCGGGCAGTACATGAGCGTGCAGATCCCGCAGCGCCCGCACATGTGGCGGTACCTGTCGGCGGCGATTCCTCCGAATCCCTACGGGCAGATCGAGTTCCACGTCCGTCGCGTGTCCGGTGGCTGGGTCAGTCCCGCGCTCGTCGGCGAGACCGCCGTCGGCGACCGCTGGGTCATCGGACCCCCGCTCGGGGGACTGCACGTCGACCGGGACAGCGGCGAGGACGTGCTGATGATCGCCTCCGGCACGGGCCTCGCGCCGCTGCGGGCGCAACTGATGGAAATGGGCATGCGGGGCGACAATCCGCGCGTGCACCTGTTCTTCGGCGGCAAGTATCCGTGCGACCTGTACGACCTGCAGACCCTGTGGCAGCTGGCCACCACCAATCCGTGGCTCACCGTCGTCCCGGTCGTCGAGGAGACCGAGAACCCGTGGTGGCACCCGGTTCCCGTCGAGGATCCACCACCGGGCCTGCACCGGCCCCTGCACGGCAAGCTCGGCAAGGTGGTGTCGCAGTTCGGCTCCTGGGCCGACCGGCAGATCCAGATCGCGGGCTCCCCGTCGATGATCCGCACCACCCTGTACGCGCTGTCCGCCGGCGGCACTCCCCGGCAGAACATCAGTTTCGACCCGCTGTAGGCGGCTGACGCCGCCGGTGCGCCCTTTGGGCTGCCCTGACCGCCCAAAGGGCACACCGCCGAGTTATCCCCAGCCGCCCGGTTTCTCCACAGATTGCGGCGATCGGCCGGGCTACCGGTTCCCGAGGAGCGTTCCCCGCCGAATCATGTCTGCATGCGGTTTCTCCCGGACGTCCCCGAACTCGATCGCATCGTCACGTTCCAGCACGGGATCGTCACCCGCGCCCAGCTCGAACACCACGGACGTACGTGGCCGTGGATCCGGCACCGTCTCGAGCGCGGGCGGTGGCAGCAGGTACTCCGAGGGGTGTACTCGGTGACGACCGGTCCGCTGTCCCGGCCCGCGGTGCTGGCCGCGGCCGTTGCGTTCTCCGGTGAGGCCGCCGTCCTCAGTCACTGCACGGCCGCCGAGGAATGGGGGATGCTGTCCCACGATCCACTCGAACCGGTCCATGTCACCGTGCCGGTGGGATCGTCGACGAGAGGACAGACCGCGACCTTCGCCACGGCGAAGCCGCGCGGCATTCGGCTGCCGCATCTCGGAGACATGCTTCATCCGGGCGTGATCGTCCACCGCAGCAGGGCCCACGCACACATCGGGGTGCCGACGATGCCCCCGCGCACCGGCCGCGCCGACACGGCGCTCGACCTGGCAACAGCCGCCCCCACCCCGCACGACGGCTACCTCCGGTTGATCCGGGTCGTCACCGACAGTCGCATTCCCCTGTCGGAGATCCGACGCCGGATGCAGGAGCGAACCCCGTACCGCAACCGGAAGGCGCTCGACGATGCGGTCCGGCTGCTCGCCGACGGCGTCCAGTCGATGCTCGAACTCCGCTACGCGACCGAGGTGGAGCAACGGCACGGTCTTCCCCCGGCGCATCGGCAGACCCCGACGGTCGTGGACGGGCGAACGCTGTACGAGGACTGCACCTACGACGTTCACGGCGCCGCGCTGACCGTCCGGCTCGACGGACGCAGGTTCCACTCGATGGCGGAGGTCGCCTTCCGGGACCGTCGCCGCGACAATGCCGCCGAGCTCGCCGGGCGCTCCCGCCTGGTGTACGGGTACGACGAGGTCAGCCGGGACCCGTGCGGTGTGGCCGCAGAGGTCGAAGCCGTCCTCACCCGTCTCGGGTGGCGACGCACCACCGACAACGGGTGCAGCTGCGCTGCCGGTGTGTCCTTTGGGTTGCCCTGACCGCCCAAAGGGCACACCGGCGGCGAAGCCGCCTACCGGTAGGAGGCGCGCAGGGTCTTCTTGTCCAGCTTGCCCAGCGGGGTGAGCGGCAGCGTGTCGAGGAAGTCCACCGACTTGGGAGCGTGGACCGAACCCTTTGCGGCACGGACTTTCTCGATCAGTTCCTCGGGGGAGACGGACTGACCCTCCCGCAGCACGACGCACGCCTTGACGGCCTCGCCCCACTTGGCGTCGGGCACGCCGACGACCGCGACAGACGCGACGGCCGGGTGCGACGAGAGGACGTCCTCGATCTCGCGGGGAAAGACGTTGAAGCCGCCCGTGACGATCATGTCCTTCTTGCGGTCGACGATCGTCAGGAAGCCGTTCTTGTCGGCCCGCGCGACGTCACCGGTGTGCAACCAGCCGCCGCGCAGTGCCTCGGCCGTCTCGTCGGGCTTGTTCAGGTATCCCTTCATCACGAGCGGTCCGCGCACGCAGATCTCCCCCAGTTCGCCGCGGGGCACCTCGTTCAGGTCGTCGTCGAGCAGCCGCACGTCGAGCCACGGCACGGGCCGGCCGCACGTGGCCAGGCGCTCGGGGTCGTCGGCGAGGTGATCCTCTTTGCGCAGCACGGAGATCGTCATGCCGCATTCGCTCTGCCCGTAGAACTGGAAGAACACCGGGCCGAGCCGCTCGATGCCCTCGCGCAGCCGCGCCGGCGACATCGCCGACGCACCGTAGAACAGCGTCTCGAGGCTCGACAGGTCGCGGGTGTCGAAGTCGGGGTGGTCGAGCAGCAGGTAGATCATGGTCGGCACGAGCATCGTGGCGTTGATGCGGTGCTTCTCGATCGTCTCGAGCACCAGACCGGGTTCGAAATACGGCAGCACGTAGAGGGATCCGCCGCGCAGCAGCGTGGGGACGAAGAACGCGGCCCCGGCGTGCGAAAGGGGCGTGCAGATCAGGAAGCGCGGCTCGTGGGGCCATTCCCACTCGGCCATCTGGATCTGGGTGAGGGTCGCGCCCGAGCGGAACGACCCCATGACGCCCTTGGGTTTTCCGGTGGTGCCACCGGTGTAGACGACGGACGAGGTGTCCTCCGCCGCCACAGGCGCGGCGACGAGCCGCTGCGGCGTGAACTGCGCCGCGAGCGCGAGGATGTCGGTGCCGACCTGCGAGGGGCCGAGGGAGAAGACGTTCTTCAGCGTCGGCACCTGCGCCTGCAGTTCGGCGGCGCGTTCCTCGAAGTGGTTCGGATCGAAGATCAGCGTCTCGTTCGCGGCGTCGCCGACGATGTACAGGTGGTCCGGCAGCGAGCCCATGGGGTTGAGCGCGCTGTTGCGGCACCCGGCGACCATCGTCGCACCCATCGAGATGAGCACCTCGGGACGGTTCTTCGACAGCATCGCCACCGACGAGCCCTGCCCGACCCCCACCGACGCGAGCGCCTGGCCGAACCGGCTGATCTCGTCACGCATCTCCCCGCCGGTGAGCACCACGTCGCCGAGGTACAGGGCCGGCTTGTCCGCGCTGCGTTCGAGGGCGGTGATGAGCAGGTCCGCGGTGAACACGGGGCGATGCAGGTCGGCGTACTCGTCGGTCATGGTCGTCCTTCCGGTCGATGGGGCGGCGTGGTGACGGCGCGACGTGGCAGGGATCACCCGCCGCCACCATAACCACATCGACGGCAAAATTGGAACATGTTTCATTCCGGGGATCGGCGCCGGACTCCCCTAGAGTGGGGCCACCCTTCACGCTCGAGCCCCGGGAGTCACACCATGCAGCCGGCCGGACAGTCCCTGCACGCCCGCGACACCTGGTCGGCGACCGTCGTCGAACACCACCGCCTGCGCCACGACGTCGCCGTGGTGCGTCTCGAAGCCGACACGATGGTGCCGTTCGCCCCCGGGCAGTACGTCGACGTGACGGTGCCGCAGCACCCGCGGTTGCCGCGCCGCCTCTCCCCCGCGCTGCCGCCGTCGCTCGACGGCAAGCTCGAATTCCACGTCCGCACCGTGCCGGGCGGCTGGGTCAGCGGCACGATCGTCGCCGGCACCCGCCCCGGCGACGTGTGGACGATCGGCGCGCCGCAGGGCGGCACCCTGCACGTCGACGACTCCGGCCGCATCGTGATCATGGTGGCCGGCGGCACCGGCCTGGCGCCGCTGCGCGCGCTGATCCTCGACGTCGCGCGCCGGCCGGACCCGCCGCAGACCTTCCTGTTCGTCGGCGGCCGCTCCCCGCGCGACCTGTACGCCGCCGACATGCTGATCCTGCTCGCCGAGGCGCTGCCGTGGCTGACGGTGGTGCCGGTCGTCGAGTCGGTCGAGGACCCGGAGTTCGGCGACGAGTGGTACGAACGCATCGTCGCCCACGTCGGCGACGCCGGGTTCCACCCCGACGACCTGCTCGAGGGCAGCCTCGACGAGGTGGTCACCTCCTACGGGGCGTTCGGCGACCACCAGGTGCTCGTGTGCGGGTCGGCGGCGATGGTCCGCGCGACCCTGCACGAGCTCACCGGGACCGGGACGCCGGCCGGGAACATCCGGTTCGACCCGTACTGACTCAGCGGGACTTCGCGGCGTCCTGTGCGGCGATGTAGCCGTACACCAGTCCCTGACCGATCGTCGCGCCCGCACCCGGGTACGTGTTGCCGAAGGCGTTGGCGGCGGTGTTGCCGATCGCGTACAGGCCGTCGACGACGCTGCCGTCCTCACGCAGCACCCGTGCCCGCTCGTCGGCCTTCACGCCGCCGCACGTGCCGAGGTCGCTCAGCGTCATCTTCACCGCGTAGAAGGGTCCGTCCGTCAGCGGGCGCAGGTTGGGATTGGGCTCGACGGTGGGGTCACCGTAGTACCGGTCGTAGGCGCTCGCACCGCGGCGGAAGTCGGCGTCCGTGCCGGCGGCCGCGGCATCGTTGAACCGGCGGAAGGTCTCGGTGAACGCCCCCTCCGGCAGGCCGGCCGCGCGGGCCAGCGCCGCCGGATCGTCCGCCCGGTGCGCGATGCCCGCCCGGATCCACGCCTCCGGGACGGGCTGCCGCGGGAACAGCCCGCCGCCGAAGATGTAGCTGTTGCGGTAGCGCTGATCGAACACGATCCACATCGATTCGACCGGGTCGCCGGCGCGTTCCCGGTCGAGCACGAGCTGGCCGAACGACATGTAGTCGGTCGCCTCGTTGACGAACCGGCGGCCGGTGTGGTCGACGATGAAGGACCCGGGCAGTGCCCGCTCGGCGAGCATCACCATCGGCGGGCGCCCCTTCATGGCGGCGACGGCGGGGAACCACCACGCCTGGTCCATCAGGTCGGTCGCGGCACCCACGTCGAGCGCGGCGCGGATGCCGTCGCCCGTGTTGCCCTCGGCGCCGAGGCTCTCGTGCTCGCCGAGCCGCTCGGACTGGTACTTGTGCCGCAGCGCCATGTCGTGGTCGAAGCCGCCCGCCGCGAGGACGACACCGCGCCGCGCGGTCACGGTCACCTCCTGCCCGTCGCACGCGACGACGGCACCGGTGACCCGATCCCCCTCGGTGAGCAGCCGCACGAGCGTGGTCTCGGTCCACACCGGGATCCCGGCCCGGACCACGCCGGCGAACAGGCCGGCCGCGAGCGCCTGGCCCCCGGCGACGTACTCCCGCTTGAGGGCGAGCCCGGCGACACCCTGTGCGAGGCGACGGAAGATGCGCGGGAACGCCTTCGACGGCTTCCGCGCCATGAGGTTCATCCACTTGTAGTCGGCGCCGGTCACCGGCATCGGCAGGCCGGCCTTCATCAGTCCCGGCCGCAACCGCTCGCGTTCGGGTCCGAGGACGGACACGTCGAAGGGCCGGCACTCGCACGTGCGGCCGACGGCGGACCCGCCGGGCAGCTCCGGATGGTAGTCGGAATAGCCCTTGGCCCAGAACAACCGCATGGGGGTGGTGCGCTGCAGCATCTCGACGGTGGCGGAGCCGTGATCGAGGAAGGCCGCACCCCGCTCCGCCGGTGCGGACTCACCGACCACGGACCGGATGTAGGTGCCGGCCCGGTCGAGCGTGTCACCGGAGCCGGCCTTGCGCAGCACGGGATTCGCCGGCACCCAGAAGGCCCCGCCGGAGCGCGCCGTGGAGCCGCCGACGTACTCCGTCTTCTCCACGATCAGGGTGGACAACCCCAGCTCGTGCGCGGTGAGCGCGGCGGCCATGCCGGTGCCCGACCCGATCACGAGCAGGTCCACGGTGGTGTCGTGGGTGGGGCTCACCGGTACGGGATTGGTCGCCATCGATCTGCTCCTTCACGTCGTTGCCGCTGGGACGAAAGGTCGTCGACGCCGGACGGCGGTGCGGACCTCGGAGCGAGGCTAGGTCACGTCGGCACCGCCCACCGGGAGGTGTCCCGCCCACCGGGACGCCCCCGGACGAACGGTCCGCCCAGCGGGAGAACCCCTTCTGTGCCGCTCACGCCGCCGCCCAGCATGACCTCGATGCCTGTTTCGGGCGCAGCACTCACCCGCTTCGGAGGACACGATGACGCAGAGCGCACCCCCCACCACACCCCACGATGAAGTCCGCACCATCGAAGCCGACGCGGCACCGACCCGCTTCGCACGCGGCTGGCACTGCCTCGGACTGGCCCGCACCTACCGGGACGGCAAGCCCCACCAGGTCGACGTGTTCGGCACCAGCCTCGTCGTCTTCGCCGACAGCACAGGCGAACTGCAGGTCCTCGACGCCTACTGCCGGCACATGGGCGGCAATCTCGCGCAGGGCGAGATCAAGGGCGACTCGGTGGCGTGCCCGTTCCACGACTGGCGCTGGGGCGGCAACGGCAGGTGCACCGGCATTCCGTATGCGCGCCGCGTCCCCCCGCTCGCGCGGACGCGGTCGTGGACCACCCTGGAACGCAACCAGCAACTGTTCGTCTGGCACGACCCCGAAGGCAATCCGCCGCCGGCGGACGTCACCATCCCCGCGATCGAGGGCGCCGGCACCGACGAGTGGTCCGACTGGACGTGGAACTCGGTGCTCATCGAGGGCTCGCACTGCCGCGAGATCGTCGACAACGTCGTGGACATGGCGCACTTCTTCTACGTCCACTACAGCGTCCCGCGGTCGTTCGAGAACATCTTCGACGGTCACGTCGCCACACAGATCATGTCGTTCAACCAGCGCACCGACGTCGAGTTGGACATCGACTTCGGTGCGGACAACTTCTCGCGCTCCGAGGCGTCGTACCACGGCCCCTCCTACATGATCGACAAGCTGTGGACGGAGACCGGCGAGGCCACCATCGAGACGGTCCTCGTCAACTGCCACTACCCCGTCACGCCCACCTCGTTCGTGCTGCAGTACGGCGTGATCGTCAAGCGCCTGCCGGGCATGTCCGCCGAGGAGGCGAATGCGATGGCCGCCCACTTCGGCGGGGGCACCGAGAAGACGTTCGAGCAGGACATCGAGATCTGGAAGAACAAGGCCAAGATCGACAACCCGCTGCTGTGCGACGAGGACGGCCCGGTCTACCAGCTGCGCCGCTGGTACCAGCAGTTCTATGTCGACGTCGCCGACATCACCCCGGACATGACCAACCGCTACGAGTTCGCGATCGACACCACGAAACCGGCCGCGCGGTGGGAGCAGCAGATCGCCGAGAATCTCGCGGCCCGTGCGGAATCCGCCCCCGAGCCGGTCGCCTGAGCGTCCGCCGTCAGAGTCGAGGAGACACCATGAGTTACGAAGTCCTCGAGCACATCGACGCGATGGCGGACGATCTGTTCGCCGAAGGTGTGGAAGCCGAGCGGCTCGGCCGCCTCGCGGACGAGACCGCCGAGAAGATGAAGGAGGCCGGCTCGATCCGCATGTTCCAGCCCCGGGAGTTCGGCGGCTTCGAGTCGCACCCGAGGGAATTCGCGGAGACCGTCATGCGCACGGCCGCGCTGAACCCCTCCGCGGGCTGGGTGCACGGCATCGTGGGAGTGCACCCGTGGCAGCTCGCCTACGCGGATCCTCGCGTGCAGCAGGAGATCTGGGGAGAGGATCCGGACACCTGGATGGCGTCGCCCTACATGCCGGGTGGCATCGTCACCCCCGTCGACGGCGGCTTCCGGTTCTCGGGTAGCTGGCAGTTCTCCTCCGGCACGGACCATTGCGACTGGGCCTTCCTCGGCGCGTTCGTCGGGAACCCGGACGGTTCGGTGGCCCAGCCCCCGAAGATGGCGCACGTCGTCATCCCGCGGACCGACTACCGGATCGTCGAGGACTCGTGGGATGTGGTGGGCCTGCGGGGTACCGGGTCGAAGGACGTGGTGGTCGAGGACGCGTTCGTCCCCGAGTACCGCGTCATGTACTACGACGACCTGATCGACGGCAGCGCGGTGGCCCGCTACGGCCGCACCGAGACTCTCTACAAGCTGCCCTGGTCGACAGCCTTCCCGCTGGGCATCACCGCCGCCACGATCGGGATCTGCGAGGGACTGGTGCTGCACGCGGACGTCTACCAGGCCGACCGGATCAACGCGCAGGGCACCGCCGTCAAGGACGACCCCTACACGATG
>NZ_AJFC01000104.1:0-2989 GCF_000256505.1 Rhodococcus sp. P14
GTCGCCGATCTGCGGGCCGCGCGCGACTCGCTGCTGTCGAACGTCGACCGGATCTGGGATCTCGTCGACTCGGGGCGGACCCCGACGTTCGAGCAGCGCGCCGCGAGCCGGCAGACCCAGGTCCAGGCGGCGTGGCGGGCGGTGAATGCGATCGACCGCATCTACCCGCGCTGCGGCGGGAACGCGCTGCGGATGGACAAGCCCCTGCAGCGGTTCTGGCGCGACGCCCACGCCGGCCTGCACCACGCGATCCACCAGCCGGGCACGGTGCTGCACGCCGCGACCCTCAGCCGCCTCGGCGCCGAACCGCAGGGCCCCCTGCGGGCGATGATCTGACCGATTCGACTCGAACTGGGAGACACAGTGTCCGACATCAAGGGTTTGGGCTACATCAGGATTCAGACGAACGACATGGACCGGTGGCGGACCTTCGCGTTCGACGTCCTCGGGTTCGCCGAGGGGTCGGGACCGGAACCCGACGCCCTGTACCTGCGCATGGACGAGCGCCCGGGCCGTGTCGTGGTCGTGCCGGGAGACAGCGACCGGGTGGTCGACGTGGCATGGGAGGTGCGCGACCACGCGGCCCTGACGCGGGTGCGGCGCGTCGTGGAGGCCGCCGGCGTCGCCGTGAAAGCCCTCTCGGTCGACGAGGCGGACGCCCGGCGCGTCGAGGAGGTGATCGCCTTCCAGGACCCCTCCGGCACCTCCGTCGAGGTGTTCCACGGCCCCGCCCTCGACCACAGTCCGGTGGTCACGCCGCACGGTGCCCGGTTCGTCACGGGCGCACAGGGTCTCGGGCACGTCGTACTTCCGGTCACCGATCCGGACGCCACGTTCGGGTTCTACACCGAGGTGCTCGGGTTCCTGCCCCGCGGCGCCTTCCGCCTGCCGGCTCCTCCCGAGGCCGGTCCGATGCGCATCCGGTTCCTCGGGGTGAACCAGCGGCACCACAGCCTTGCACTCATGCCCGTCCCCGCAGGCAAGGACCCCGGCCTGATCCACATCATGGTGGAGGTCGACACCCTCGACGCCGTCGGCCGGGCTCTCGACCGGGTGACGCGGGAGGGGTATTCCGTCTCGTCGACGCTGGGACGGCACACCAACGACAAGATGGTGTCCTTCTACGTCCGTGCCCCCGGCGGCTGGGACATCGAGTACGGCACCGACGGGACGGCGGTCGACGAGCGGTACTACACCGCGGAGGAGATCACCGCCGACAGCTACTGGGGTCACGACTGGTCCGGAAGCGAACCGCTCGGGGTGATGTCCTGATCGCCGCGACGGCCGGGTGATCCGTCACCCCCGGGACGTCGACCGCGGTGCCCCGCACGGTGACCGTGCGGGGCACCGCCACGCCCGGATCGGTGACGCACTTCACAACGAGGCCGCGATGTGACACTATTTCGAATCGAAATAGCCAGCTCATCAGCCGAAAATGAGTGAGGAGCACCCGTGCCGACTCCCGCCGCCCCCGCCACCCCCAGTGCTGTCATCGACCGTGTGGGCCTCGTCCTCGACGCCTTCGACGAGACCGGGCGGCTGACGCTCGCCCAGATCGTCCGTCGCACCGGCCTCCCCCGCTCGTCGGCGCACCGCATCCTCGAGCGCCTGGTCGACCTGCGATGGTTGCGACGCGACGGCCGCGAGTACGCACTCGGGCTGCGGCTGATGGAACTCGGTTCCCTCGCCGTGCACCAGGACGGCCTGTGCGCCGCCGCGCGTCCCCACCTGCACGAGCTGCACCGAGCCACCGGACTCGTCGTCCACCTCGCAGTCCTCGACGGCACCGACGTCGTCTACCTCGACAAGCTCGGGGGACGTCTGGACAGCGCCGTCCCGACCCGCATCGGTGGGCGCCGGCCGGCACCGCATGCCGCCCTGGGCAAGGCGCTGCTCGCCTACGCCGGGGCCCAGGGCACCGAGTTCGAACGCATCCGGGAGACAGGGGTGGCCTACGAACGCGGACAGGCCGTGCCGGGGCTGGGGTGCATCGCCGTGCCCGTCGGTCCGGTCGGCGCGGCTCCCGCAGCGGTCTCCGTGTGCGGGCCGTTGCAGCACATGCCGTTCGATCACCGGCTCAGTGGGCGCGTCCGCTTGGCAGCGACCGCGACCTGGCGCGGATACGACCGGCAGCGCTTCCCCGCCACGTCCCGAAGCCCCCGGCTGCGCTCTGCGTGACCACCATCGGCGCCTGATCCCTATCGGCGCCCGACCCCTACCCGGCGGGTCCCGATCCGTCGTCGTCCTCGTCGTGGGCGCTCAGCATCTGTTCCACTGTGCGCCAGCCACCCCGCCGCCGCGGATGGGGAACACCGTTCTCGTCGATGTCGCTGCGCGCGAATCGCGCTGCCGCTTCGTCGATCTCGTCGAGCAGCTCCTCGAACAGACCGATCTCCGCACGAAAGTACCGCTCGGACCAGCGCAGGCTCAGCAACGGGAACGCCCAGCTCGGTTCCACGTCCGAATGGTCCGCGTAGTCCCGGACGCGCCCGAGGTTCTCCTCGAGGTTGGCGATGTGATCCCGCACGATCGACTTCAACTTCTCGGGTTCGTTGAGGTGACCCAGGTACATGCGCAACATCACCCCGTGCTTGAGCACCGGGGCCTCGACCGGGGCCTCCCGCGACCATGCCCGGACCGCCCCCACCCCGGTCGGCGTGATCGAGTAGACGCGCCGGCTGCGGGCCCCCGGCTCGGAGATCGATCGCGACCGCACGAAGCCCAGCTTCTCGAGCTTCTTCAGCTCCCCGTACACCTGGCTGACCGACGGACTCCAGTAGAAGAAGCTCAGGCTCCAATCCGCCCACTTCTTCACGTCGTTGCCCGTCATCTCCTCCCCCAGCGCCAGAACCCCCAGCACCGCCCAACTCGTCGCGGGTAGACCGGGATACGCGGCAGGAGCGGAATCGGACACCCCGCGAGCCTAACAACCCCACGACCCGCGACCACCTGCGCCGATCTCCCGCTCCGCGGGCTGCGCCGATGTCCC
>NZ_AJFC01000105.1:0-3522 GCF_000256505.1 Rhodococcus sp. P14
ACCGACCTCGCCACCCGAACGGACCGCATCCGCGCCACCGTCACGGCCTACCTCTCCGCCGTCGCGAACGGCACCGCCGACGAGATCACCGCCCTCTACGCGCCCGACGCCACCGTCGAGGATCCCGCCGGCAGCGAACCGAAGGTGGGCCACGAGGCCATCCGGGCGTTCTACCGCGCGGTGGAGAACACGCGGAACGAAACGGAGCTGCTGACGCTCCGCATCACCGACGCCGGCGCCGCCTTCCACTTCCGGGTGGTCACGGAAACCGACGGGCAGCGCTACGAGATCGAACCCATCGATGTCATGACGTTCGACGAGAACGGCCTCATCACGAGCATGCGGGCCTTCTGGGCGCCGGCCGACATGCGACAGAACTGAGGAGGTCCGTCGTGCACCCCGTCACCTGCCGCACCTGCGGTAACCGCGTGCTCGCCGAGAAGTACAGTCCCGTCCACACGAGCATCCAGTGGCTCACCGACGCCGCCCGGTCGTGCGCGCGCTTCCGCGCCGACGCCGAGCACGGTCGTCCCGCCCTCCACAGCTGCGCCGATCTGCGCGAGACCGTCGACGAGCTCGCCGACCGCGGTGAACTGCCGATCACCGCTCGCAGCTGCCCCACGCCCGGCCGGCTCGACTGACCGCGTCGTCCGAACCCGACCGGTCACCGCCGTCGCGCTCCCGCCGACCGGGAGCGATTTGCATCGCACGCACCGGCATGACGGACACTGGACACAGACCTACCCGAGAGGAGCCTCGATGGCCGCGGAACACACGGTGCTCGATCCCCGGACCATGCGCGACGTGCTGGGCAACTTCTGCACCGGCGTCACCGTCGTGACCGGCCACGACGGCCGTGAACCGCTGGGATTCGCGTGCCAGTCGTTCGCGTCGGTGTCGCTGGATCCACCGCTCGTGTCGTTCTGCCCCGCCCGCACGTCGCAGACCTGGCCGAGGATCCGGGAGATCGGCACCCTCGCGATCAACGTCCTGGCCCACGACCAGCGCGATACGTGCATGGCGTTCGCCGTCAGCGGCGGCGACAAGTTCACCGGCGTGGACTGGACGCGCGGGGACAACGGCGCACCCGCGCTCACCGGCGCCCTGGCCCGCATCGAAGCGGTGGTCGAGGCCGAGCACGACGCCGGGGACCACACCATCGTCGTCGCCCGCGTCACCGGGCTCACCGCGCTGCACGACGACGGCCCGCTGCTGTTCTACCGCGGCGGCTTCGGGCGGTACACGACCGAGACGATCCTCGACGAGGAGACCGCCACCGACGTGAACCCGCTGCGGTGAACGGCGACGAGGCGCACGTCACGGAATAGCGGACCGTCCGGGATGGTTGGACCGATCGTGTGCCCGGATCCCGACACCGGGCCCCGGACACGCGAAGGATCCCGGTGACCACACCACTATCGATTCTCGACCTGGCTCACATCGGCCGTGACGAAACCGCGCGCGACAGCTTCGCCGCGAGCGTGGACATGGCTCAGCGCGCCGAGCAGTGGGGCTACCGCCGCATCTGGTACGCCGAACACCACAACATGCCGACCATCGCGTCGTCGGCCACCAGCGTGCTGATCGCGCACGTCGCCGCGCACACCTCCACGATCCGGCTCGGCGCCGGGGGCATCATGCTGCCCAACCATTCGCCGCTGACCATCGCCGAGCAGTTCGGCACCCTCGAGACGCTGCACCCGGGCCGCATCGACCTCGGCCTCGGCCGCGCCCCCGGCAGCGACCAGAACACGCTGCGGGCACTGCGCCGCGACCCGTCGTCGGCCGACAGCTTCCCGCAGGACGTGCTCGAGCTGCAGGCCTACCTGCGCGGGCAGTCCCGCATCCCGGGCGTCGACGCCGTCCCCGGCAAGGGCACGAACGTGCCGCTGTACATCCTCGGCTCGTCGCTGTTCGGGGCGAAACTCGCCGCGCTGCTCGGTCTTCCGTACGCGTTCGCGTCGCACTTCGCGCCGCAGGCGCTCGAGGACGCCGTCGCGCTGTACCGGCGCGAGTTCCAGCCGTCCGAACAACTGTCCGAGCCGTACGTCGTCGCGGGCGTCGGCGTGATCGCCGCGGACACCACGGACGAGGCGGACGCCCTGTTCGAGGCCACCAAGCGGCAGCGCATCCGGCAGATGCTCGGCCGGGGCCGCACGTTCACCGACGAGGAGGTCGAGATGCTGCTCGACGCCCCCGCCGGGCAGCAGGTGCTGCAGATGCTGCGCTACACCGCCGTCGGTACCCCGGGCGAGGTGCGCGACTATCTCGACCGCTTCACCGAGCGCGCACAAGCCGACGAACTGATCGTCGTGTCGTCGGCTCCGGGCCGCAAGGCGTGGCTGCGCTCGCTCGAACTGCTGGCGCAGGTCAGCGGGCTCGTCCCGGCCTGAGGGCCGCGCCGTCGGGCTCGGTGGCCGGGACGGTGACGGTCACCGTCGTCCCGTCGCCGGGCGCCGACCGCACCACGGCGGTACCGCCGACCGACTCGACGCGCAGCACGTGCGACGCCAGTCCGATGTGTCCCTGCCCGACCCGGTCGGGAAGCGTCGCCGGGTCGAACCCGCAGCCGTCGTCGGCCACCTCGAGCACCATGTCGGGGCCGCGGCGCACCAGCCGCACCCGCACCGACGTCGCCTTCGCATGCTTGACGACGTTTCCGAGCAACTCCCTCGCCACGGAGAACAGCAGCGCCTCCTCGCGCGGGAAGGACCCGTCGACGACGACGTCGACGGCGAACCCGCCGCGTCGCGCGCTCTGCTCGGCCAGCTCGCGCAGCGCAGTGGCGAGCCCGAGCTGCGACAGCACCTGCGGGTGCAGCGTCGTCACGGTCGAGCGCAACTGCCGGGCGGCCTCGCGCAGTGCGGTGTCCGCGGCGAGCAGCGCGTCGTCGGGACGCCGCTCGCCGGCCTCCTCCACGTCCAGGCGGGCGGCGAGCACGTTCTGCAGCGGACCGTCGTGCAGTTGTTCGGCGAGCAACTGCCGTTCGCGGCTCTCCGCGTCGAGGGCCTCGGTGACGAGCCGTCGCCGCGTGGCCAGCAGCGCGGCGACCGCGTCCGCCCGGTGCGCGAGCACCACGGACAGACCGGTCATCGCGGCAGCCAGCCACACCATGAAACCGAAGTAGAGGTACACCACCGCGGGCAGATCGACACCGTCGTCCCGGACCGCGTAGAACAACCACACGAGCAGGAAGCCTGTGGCGGTGGCGACGCCGACCGCCGCCGTCCACCAGGGCCGGTGCAGGAACGTGACGGTGACGGGCAGCAGGAAGAACACCGGCAGGAGCACCGACGTCGCACCACCGGAGGCGGCACACAGGCCGAGCAGCGCGACGATGTCGACCAGCGTGGGAGCCCACCACGAATGCCGGACGGGCCCGCGGAGCACCAGAACGAGCCACCCGAGCGCCGCGAGGGCGTAGCCGGTGAGGACGGTCAGGAACAGGACGGGCAGCCAGTGCGCCACCACGATCACCGGGCCCACCAGGGCCATGAGCGCGATCAGCGGCAGCCGCAGCAT
>NZ_AJFC01000106.1:0-11207 GCF_000256505.1 Rhodococcus sp. P14
CAGCGGACCGTGTCGCCGGAGTAGTCCCCGACCGCGGCGTCCCGGTCGCTCACTCGAGCATTCCCCGGCGCATCGCCTCCGCCACCGCCGCGGCCCGATCGGACACCCCGAGCTTCTCGTAGAGGCGCTGCACGTGCGTCTTCACCGTCGACGGCGCCAGGTACAGCTGCGCCGCGATCGACGGAACGGACCGGCCCTGGGCGATCATCGTCAGCACCTGCCGTTCCCGGTCGCTGAGCGCGGGCCCGGACGGTTCGCTGCGCCGGCGCACCTCCGCGACCAGCCCGGAGGCCAGCTCCGGGGCCAGCACGTCGCGGCCGTCCGCGCAGTCGAGCACCGCCGCGACGATCTCGGCGCGCGTCGACTCCTTGGGCAGGAATCCGCACGCGCCCTCCTGCAGCGCGTGATAGACGATCGCGGCGTCGTCGTGCGCGGACAGCAGCAGCACTCGCGTGGGCAACCCGTCGCGCCGGACGGCGGCCGCCACCGCGGCACCGTCGAGGTGCGGCATGCGGTAGTCGAGCAGGGCCACGTCCGGCCGGTGGGTGCGGATCAGATCCAGGGCGGCGGCACCGTCCCCGGACTCGCCGATCACCTCGATCCGTTCGCTGCCGGACAATGCCCGTACCACCCCGTCGCGGAACAGGGGGTGGTCGTCGCCGACCACCACGCGCACGGGCATATCTCATCGTGGCACGGGCACGCTTTCCGTGTCCCCCGGTCGGGGGACACGGAAATTCCCCCCTCGCCGCATCCGGTCGGGGGAAAGACCGGCGGCGGGAAGCGGCGCATAGTTGGGGCATCCCCGAGCAGGAGGGTCCTGAGCATCCGATGCACACCCGCAACCCGGTCGCGTGCCCCAGCGTCGCACTCACCATCAGGAACGACACGAGCGAGCCGATGGTGCTGCGCGACAGCGCGTTGCCCGAGGGCCGGTGGGTTCTTCGACCGCCGTCGTCGCTGCGGCCCGGCGAAGCCGCGACCGTCGCCGCGAGCACCGGCGACGAACTCGGGATCGGGATCCGGCTGACGTATTCGCTACCCGGCGGCGTCCGCGCGATCTTCCTCGCCCAGACGTACCGGTACGGCGACAGCAGCGTCGACGGCACCCGCATCGAACCGGACGCGGGATACGTCGTCCACACGCAGATCGACCGGCGCTTCCCGCACATGTGCGCGCACTACTCGGTGTCGATCCTGGACCCCACCTGACAGCCGAACGGCCGCACCGCGTAACGACCGAATGTCACATCGCGTCGATCGAATCGACGCGATGTGACATTCGGCCACAACGGTATCGGGTGAATGCAGGAGCTGACCAGGGCTACCGGTCGCGCTGATGCTTCGGCTTCCAGACCACCAGCGCGTTGCTGCGTGGTATCGGCACCAGCGCCCGGCGCGACGCGTGCAGCTGCGCGATCTCGGTTGCCATCTCGGACACCCGCTGCTGCAGGGCCTCGACCTGGTTGGTCAGCTCGATGATCCGCTTGATGCCCGCAAGGTTCACGCCCTCGTCCTGCGACAGGCGCTGCACCTCACGCAGCAGCGCCACGTCGCGGGGCGAGTAGCGGCGTCCACCACCGCGGGTGCGGTGCGGGGTGACCAGGCCGAGCCGGTCGTAGTTGCGCAGTGTCTGCGCGTGCATGCCGGCAAGTTCCGCCGCCACCGAGATCACGTAGACCCGGGCGTCGGGGTCCATCGGGGAATCGTTCCGGTTGCGGTTCTCGCTCATCATGCACCTGCCCAGCCCGCCCGTGGATCGAAGCCGTTCGCCTGCTCCGCGTGCATGTACGCCCGCAGCGCTTCGATCGCCTGATCGTCCAGATTCTGGGGCACGGCCACCTTGACCGTCACCAGCAGATCACCGGCGCCGCCCCCGCGCTTGGGGACGCCGCGCCCGCGCACCCGCAGCACCCGCCCGTCGGCGGTGCCGGCCGGGATCTTCAGGCCGACCCGTCCCTCCAGGGTGGGAACCGAGACGGTGGTGCCGAGCACCAGTTCGCCGTAGCTGACCGGCAGGACCAGCGTCAGGTCGTCGCCGTCGCGGCCGAACACCTTGTCGGCACGGACGTGCACGGTGACGAACAGGTCGCCGGACGGGGCGCCGCGCAGGCCGGCCTCGCCCTGACCGGGCAGCCGGATGCGCTGGCCGTCGCGGACCCCGGGTGGGATCCGGACCGTGATGGTGCGGGTGCGGTTCTGGATACCGGACCCGCGGCAGTCGGTGCAGGGCTCGTCGATGATCGAACCGGTGCCGCGACAGTCGTCGCACGGTTCGGAGAATCCGAACGCGCCCTGGTTGCGCGAGACGATGCCACTTCCGTTGCAGCGCGGGCACACCCGCGGGCTCGTGCCGGGACGGGCACCGCTGCCGTGGCAGGTGGTGCACGGCGCCGGGCTGGTCAGCCGCAGCGGGACGGTCACCCCGAGCGCTGCGTCGCGGAAGTCGAGCGTGGTCTCGGCGTCCACGTCGGACCCGCGCCGGGGCCGCGACGTGGTACGCGCGCCCCCGCCACCGGAGCGGTTGAACAGACCGCCGAACAGATCGCCGAGACCGGCGTCGCCGGCGCCGCCGCCCCCGCCACCGAACAGGTCGCCGAGATCGAAGGTGGTGGTTCCGCCGGAGAACCCGCCGCTACCGGCACCGGGACGGAATCCGCCGCCGAAGCCGCCGGAGGCGAACATCTGCCGAGTCTCGTCGTACTCCTTGCGCCGGGCCGGGTCGGACAGCACGGCGTACGCCTCGCTGACCGCCTTGAAGCGCTCCTCCGTCTTGGTGTCCCCGGGGTTGGCGTCGGGATGCAGGTCCCGTGCCAGCTTGCGGTAGGCCTTCTTGATGTCGTCGGCCGTCGCGTCGGAGGAGACACCCAGCTCCTTGTAGAAGTCCTTCTCGATCCACTCCCTCTGGCTCACCGGGTGTCTCCTCCTCTCGCTGCTTCTCTGTACTTACTCGTCGTCCGCACCGGAATCCGGCTTTTCGGCCGGTGCGTCGCCCGACGGGACCGTGTCCGTCACGGTCACCATCGCGTGCCGCAGGATCCGCTCACCGAGCCGGTATCCCTTGCGCAGCACCGTGTCGAGCACCGGGTTGGCGCCGTCGCCCTCCATGTGCACGGCCTCGTGGATCTCCGGGTCGAAGGCGTCGCCCGGGTCACCGAAGGGCTGGAGCCCCAGGCCCGACAGGACGCCGGTCAGCTTGTCCGCCACCGACTTCAGCGGCCCCTGCTCGAGGTCGCCGTGCGCGCGGGCCCGGTCGAGGTCGTCCACGACGTCGAGCAGCTGGGTGACCACCGAGGCCTTGGCCGCCTCGGTCGTGACCACCCGCTCGCGCTCCACCCGACGCCGGTAGTTGGCGTACTCGGCGGTGAGGCGCTGCAGATCCGCGGTGCGCTCGGCCAGCTGAGCCGATTCGGGCGACGGCTCGGCCGCGAGCGCGGCCTCCTCGTGTTCTCCCGCAGCCGGAGCTTCGGTGTCCGTCTCCTCCACAGGCTGCGACCCGGCGTCCGGGTCGCGAACCTCGAAGGTGTCGGGGTCGATCCGACGCTTGTCGGTGACGGTCACCGGCTCCTGCTCGGGCTGCCCCGCCGTCACTTCTTCTCCGAGTCGGTCGGCTCGTCGACGACCTCGGCGTCGACGACGTCGTCCGAGCCCGCAGCCGCGCCGTCACCGGCGGCAGCACCCGCGTCGGCGGCCTGCGACTCGTACAGGGACTGACCGAGGGCCTGCGACTCCGTCGCGAGCTTCTCGACGGCGGTCTTCACCGCGGCGATGTCCGTGCCGGCGAGCGCGTCCTTGGTCTCCTTGATCGCGGACTCGACCTTGCCCTTGGCGTCGGCAGCGACCTTGTCCTCGTTCTCCTGCAGGAACTTCTCGGTCTGGTGCACGAGCGACTCGGCCTGGTTGCGGACCTCGGCCTCCTCGCGACGCTTGCGGTCCTCCTCGGCGTGCGCCTCGGCGTCCTTGATCATCCGGTCGATCTCCTCCTTGGAGAGGCCGGAGCCCTCCTGGATCTTGATCGTGTTCTCCTTGCCGGTGCCCTTGTCCTTCGCGGTGACGTGCACGATGCCGTTGGCGTCGATGTCGAAGGTCACCTCGATCTGCGGGACGCCGCGCGGAGCCGGGGCGATGCCACCGAGTTCGAACGAGCCGAGCAGCTTGTTGTGCGCCGCGATCTCGCGCTCACCCTGGAAGACCTGGATCTGCACCGACGGCTGGTTGTCGTCGGCCGTGGTGAAGGTCTCCGACCGCTTGGTCGGGATGGTGGTGTTGCGCTCGATGAGCTTGGTCATCACGCCGCCCTTGGTCTCGATGCCGAGGGACAGCGGGGTGACGTCGAGCAGCAGCACGTCCTTGACCTCGCCCTTGAGGACGCCGGCCTGCAGGGCGGCGCCGACGGCGACGACCTCGTCCGGGTTCACGCCCTTGTTGGGCTCACGGCCACCGGTCAGCTCACGCACCAGGTCGGTGACGGCAGGCATACGGGTCGAGCCGCCGACCAGGACGACGTGGTCGATGTCCTTGACGGAGATGCCGGCGTCCTTGATGACCTGCTGGAACGGCGCGCGGGTGCGGTCGAGGAGATCGGAGGTGATCTTCTGGAACTCGCTGCGCGAGAGCTGCTCGTCGAGGAACAGCGGGTTCTTGTCCGCGTCGACCGTGATGTACGGCAGGTTGATGGACGTCGACTGCGAGCTCGACAGCTCGATCTTCGCCTTCTCCGCGGCCTCACGCAGACGCTGCAGGGCCATCTTGTCCTTGGTCAGGTCGACGCCGTGCTGCGCCTTGAACTTCTCGACCAGCCAGTCGACGACGCGCTGATCCCAGTCGTCACCGCCGAGGTGGTTGTCGCCGGAGGTCGCGCGGACCTCGACGACGCCGTCGCCGATCTCGAGCAGGGACACGTCGAAGGTGCCGCCGCCGAGGTCGAAGACCAGGATGGTCTGTTCCTTCTCACCCTTGTCCAGGCCGTAGGCGAGGGCAGCGGCCGTGGGCTCGTTGACGATGCGCAGGACGTTCAGGCCGGCGATCTGCCCGGCTTCCTTGGTGGCCTGCCGCTGTGCGTCCTCGAAGTAGGCGGGGACGGTGATGACGGCGTCGGTGATCTCCTCACCGAGGTAGGCCTCGGCGTCGCGCTTGAGCTTCATGAGCGTGCGCGCGCTGATCTCCTGGGAGGTGTACTTCTTGCCGTCGATCTCCACGGTCCAGTCGGTGCCGATGTGGCGCTTGACCGAGCGGATGGTGCGATCGACGTTCGTGACCGCCTGGTTCTTGGCGGGCTGGCCGACCAGCACCTCGCCGTTCTTGGCGAAGGCGACGACCGACGGGGTGGTGCGCGATCCCTCGGAGTTGGCGACCACTACGGGCTCGCCGCCCTCCAGCACGGAAACGACGGAGTTGGTGGTTCCGAGGTCGATACCGACCGCACGAGCCATAGTGCTTCTCCATTCTTCGCTGCGACACATCCGTGCCACATGGGTGTTCATGCACAACCTGAGCCGATCCGACTCAGCTGAGCGCAGTCGACTCAAGCTTGCACCCGTCCGGAAGTCCCAGTCAAGTCAAAGTTGAGTCGCTGTCGCTCAAGTTGTCTGCTTTCTCCAACGGCACACCACCGCGGGTTGTTCCCTTCGTGACTCGGATCACACAAAATGGCGAAGGCTACGATCCCGGAGTGAGCACACGCCCGCAGCCGCCTCGCCCCGAGTTCTCGGTCACCCCGCTCCGCACAGCCGACACCCCCGGCCCCCGCGTCGGCGCCGCAGTCTCGGCCTGGGGCCTGTCGTTCGTCGTCTTCGCCGGACTCCTCGGCGCCGTCTACCTCGACCGCGAATCCGTCCGGGACGCCCTCGAGCAGTCGCTGCGGAGCGCCAACCCCGGCACCACCGCCGCGAGCATCGCCGACACCGTCGCCCTCACCCTCACCGGCTTCGCCGCCGCCGGCCTGCTCCTCGTCGCGCTCGCCGCCGTCTTCCTCGAGCTCCTGCGCCGCGGCCGACCCTGGGCCCGCCCCGCACTCGCCGTCGTCTCCGTCGCCACCGTCGTCACGGCCGTCGCCGCCCGCAGCGTCCTCGCCGACGCCGGCGACGCCACCGCCGGCGTCCTGCTGTGGGCTCCCCTGCTGTGGGCCGGGCTCACCGTCGTCGGCGCGGTCGCGACCTGGCGTCGCTGACCCCACTGCTCGTCGCGCACGAAAGTGCCTCATGCGCGCGTTCTCACGCGCGCATGAGGCAGCGACGCGCGCAAGGAGTTGTCCACAACCGGCGGCTTCATCCACAGATCCGGCCCGCACGCCGCCGAGCGCGCGCGACCGACGGATGTCCACCCCACTCTGGTCGGCATGAACGACCCGACACCACTACGACGTGCGGACCTGCTCGCGTCCGGACACACACCCACCGAACTACGCAACGCGCTGCGCACGGGACGCCTGCGCAGGATCGCTCCCGGCATCTATCTTCGGCGGCACGAGACCGACGGCCTCGACGACGTCGACCGGCACCGGCTGCGCGTGCAGGCCCTGGCCCCCGCGCTGGACGCCGACGCGGTCTTCAGCCACGTCTCGGCCGCCGTCCTCCACGGCTTCGACCTGTGGAACGTGGACCTCTCCCGCGTGCACGTCACCCGCGGGCGCACGTCGGGCGGTCGCCGGACCCCCCACCTGCACGTCCACGTCGGCGGGTACGGCGCCGACGAGATCGCCACGTGCGACGGACTGCCGGTCACCTCCGCCGCCCGCACCGTCGTCGATCTGGCCCGCACCCTGCCCTCGGACCGCGCCACGGTGATCGGCGATTCGGCGCTGCGGTTGCGTCGCGTCGACCCCGGCGCGCTGTCCGTCGCCCTGGCAACTTCGGGGACGAAGGCCGGAATCGCCTCCGCACGGCGGGTGGTGCCCTTCCTGGACGGACGCAGCGAAAGTCCCGGTGAATCCCTGAGCAGGCTGCGGATGCTCGACGCCGGAATGCCCCGGCCGCAGTTGCAGCACGAGCTGCGGACCGGCGACGGCCGGTTCGTCGCGCGCACCGACTTCTACTGGGAGGGAATCGCCGGCGAGTTCGACGGCATGGGGAAGTACGGTGCCGACGAGCCCGGTGCGACCGCCGAGATCGTCCGCCGGGAGAAGCTGAGGGAGGACGCCATCCGGCAGCTCGGTTTCGAAGTGATCCGATGGACGTGGCCGGATCTGTTCCGTTTCCATGTCGTGCAGGCGCGGTTCGGACAGGCGGCACAGCGGGCGCGACGCTGAAGCCCCCAAGCTTTGCGCGCGAAAGTGCCTCTTGCGCTTGTTCTTACGCGCGCAAGAGGCACCGACGCGCGCATCAGCCCGCGACGTCGGCGAGGATGCCCTCGCCGCTGCGGGCCGCCACGCTGCACGCGTTCGCGGTGAACCGGTCGAGCAGGGGGTGCTCGGCCCGGGCGCGCCAGGTGCGGACGGCGGCGACGCCCGCGGCGTGGATCTCGGCGACGGTCGCATCCGGCGCGAGACCCAGGCGCTGGGCCGGGCCGATACCGAAACCGCCGATCAGGCGCTGCAGTTCGAGCACGTCGTCCTCGCTCAGGGTGACCCGGGTCGAGCGCAGGCGGCCGAGCAGGCGCAGCTCGGTGAAACCGTGGACGTCGGCGAGCAGCCGCTGCACGGAGGCGAGCAGGGGGCCGTCGTGGTGGGCGCGCAGGACCCGTTCGAGCGACATCAGCGCCGAATGGGCCTTGAGCTGATCGGCGCGCTGGCCGAACTGCACGTCGATCACCTGGCGCAGCTCGTCGAGCCCGCTGCGCGCCACCAGCTCCGCGGCCAGCGTCGGCGAGTCCCGCACCCCGAGACCGATCAGCGTGACGGCCATGCGGATCCCGAACAGGCCGAACCGGTCGACGAGGTGCGCCCGGGTGCCCGGATCGACGGGCAGCGCGATGTCGGGGCGGGCGAACCGATCCGCCGACAGCATCGCCACCTGAAGGTCCTGCGACGGCACCTGCGCGAGCGCCTCGAACGCGGCGAACTCGCTCTGCCGCAACGTCCGCGCGCCCAGCGCGAGCAGCCCCGCGACCGGCACGACGGCCTGGCACAGTCCGGTGCGCTCGAGCTCGCCCGCGAACCGGGCCGCGACCTCCTTGGCGGACATCATCGCGTCCATGCGGCCGGCGCCGACCTCGTCGGCGCGGGAGACCACGCCGATCACCCCGAGCGGGCCGGACTCGCCGCCCACGTGCTGGCCGATCCGGCCGAGGAACTGCACGTCGGCGGCACCGAGGGTGCGCATCAGGTAGACGACGGCGTCGGCGCCGGACGCTTCGTCGTCGGGGGTCAGCAGCTCGAACGTCCGGGCCGAGACGTCCTGTGACAGCGACGACGTGCCCGGAGTGTCGATGATCGTGGTCTGGGCGAGCGCACTGGCGGGCCACTCGACGTCGATGCGGTCCACCCGGTCCGCGGTCAGCTCGCCGAGATCGAAGGTGAGCCGGCCGTCGCGGCGCTGCACCGGCACCGGCAGGATCCGGTCGCCGTCGTAGTGGGCGGTGACCGAGGGGGTCGAGCCGCTGCGGTACCACGTGACGACGCGCGTGCACTCGGTGGCATCGGTGGGGGCGATGTCCTGCCCGACGAGGGCGTTGAGCAGCGTCGACTTGCCGGCCTTGAGGGACCCGGCGAGCGCGACGCGCAGCGGCTGTTCGAGCCGCGCCGCGCACAGCGCGAGCTGCTCGGCAGCGCGCGGGTCGCTTCCGTACCGGGCACGCGCGGCCGCGACGAGCTCGCGGGCCTGCTCGACACTCACGCGTCGGCCCCGGCCAGCTGTGCGGCCCGTTCGCGCAGCGCGGTCAGCGCACGCACGTGCGTCTCAAGTTCGGCGACGCGGCGCTGCCGCTGCGCTTCCTCGACCGTCGCGGCCTCCTGCGCGGCGCGCAGCGACTCGGACAGCGACCGCAACGTCTGCTCGGCCAGCTCGGTGAAGTGGTCGCGCAGCTGGCGCTGGATCAGCCGGAGCCGGTCCTTCGACTCCTTGCCCACCTGGAAGCCGACGTCGTCGGTGAACTTGCGGATGGCGACCTTCGCGTCGGCCCGGCGTTTGACGATGCGTGCCTGCTTGTCGTCGCGATAGGCCTTGGTGCCGAGCACAACTCCCGCGCCGACGGAGATCGGGTTGACCAGGGCCATACCCATGAGCGTGGTGATCAGCCCGAACATGAGCACGCCGCCGTAGGAGCCCTTCATTCCCACGAGCATCTTCTGGCCGACACCGATGCGGCCCGATTCGAGGTCCGAGAGCCGGGAGACGGGCTCGAGCAGCCCCTCCAGGTCGCCGAGGTGCAGGTCCGGCAGGTCCACGGCACCGCTGTCGGCGAAGTGCCCGGCGACGACCTCGGCGAGCCACACCGAACGCTCGTGGGCCCACACGAAGTTGTCGCCGACGGATTCGGCGACCTGCTCACCGAGCCATTCCCCGATCCGCGGCCATTCCTCGCCCGGGTCGCATTCGTCGACGGTGGCTTCGGCCTCGCGGGTGACGCGGCGCAGCCGGTCCCGCAGGTCGTGGTCGATGTCGGCGGCGAGGTCCGCGATCCCGTCGGCCAGGGTCTGCTGCCACTGGGCGGCCCGCGTGCGCAGCGCCTCCGCGGCGGCCTTGGCCCGCTGCAGCTCCGCGACGGCCGCCGCACCGGTCTCGGGATCGCGCAGCGCCGCCAGCTCGCTGCCCAGGCTCAGGGCGACGTGCTCGACGACCGACTTCACATCCAGCGCGACGGAACGCCTGGCGACGTCGGCGCCGCGCGCGACGACCCGCTCGCGGAGGAACCCGTAGACCGATTCGAAGCCCGACTCCTCGTGCAGCGACGCGTCGTCGAGGCGCAGGGCGTGACTGCGCAGCAGCGACGAGACGGGCAGCAGGGGCACGTCGAGGCCCGCGCGCTGCAGGTGCCCACGGTCCGCGGCGACGATCTCGCGCCAGTGCGGGTACAGGTCCGTCTTGGTGATCAGCACCGCCGCGGCGGGGCACAGCTGCAGCACCTGCCGCAGGAAGCTCAGTTCCGGCTCGGTGAACTCCTGGCTGGCGTCGGAGACGACGAACACCGCGTCGGCGGCCGGAAGCAGGCCCAATGTTGCTGCGGCGTGCGGGTTTCCGTGCCCGCCGACGCCGGGTGTGTCGACGAGGACGAGGCCGTCGGCCAGCAGCGGGCTCGGCACGTTCACCTCGAGGCGGAGCACCTCGCGCCCGCCCGCGCGCGGCGTGGCGGGCGTGACGCGCTGCAGCTCGTCGACGGGCAGGTCCACCCGGACGGGATCGCGGCCGGGCTCGGCGAGCACGAGTTCGGCGAAGGTGCGGTCCGCGTTCTGCACGACGGTGGGGACGGCGGTGGTCTCGTCGTCGCCGACCGAGCACACCTCGAGGTTGAGGAGCGAGTTCACGAACTGGCTCTTGCCCTGTTTGAGCTGGCCGACGACGACGACCCGCAGGCGCGGGTCGACGACGCGGGTGCGCGCCGCCTCGAGCCTGGTGGCGAGGTCTCCGCGCTCGGCGGCGCGGATGTGTTCGGCGGCCGCGTCGATCAGTTCGACGAGGGCCGCGCGGCGAGCGGCGGCATCTGCGGAGGACGTGTGCATGGTGATCGCTTCGACTCGCCTTCTGTCGGAGTGCGGGCTGCACCGAGATTATGTCCTCTGCGAAGAACGCCGGCCCCGTGTGGTGCACGCGGGGCCGGCATCGGGGTCCGTGCAGTGAGTCAGCCGAGGAAGGTGTCGAAGTCCGGGTCGGTGTCCGCGCCGGCGCCGGCGTCGATCCCACCGTGCAAGTCGGCACCGGTTTCGGCGGAACCGAACAGGCCACCGGTGCCGCCGGCGCTGCCGAAGGCGTCACCGGCGTCGATGGACGACCAGGCACCGGTCGCGCCGTCGGCGGTGCCCGAGAGCTGGCCGCCGAGCTGCGAGGTGCTCTCGACCGCACCGCCGAGGCCGGCACCGAGCGAGCCGCCGGCGTCGGTGGCTCCCTCGACACCGCCGGTGACGGCGCCCTCGACACCGCCGGTGACGGCACCCTCGACACCGCCGGTGACGGCGCCCCCGACCTGCGACGCGCCGCCCGCGGCGCCGTCGAGGCCGGCGCCGAGGCTGCCGCCCAGGTCGGTCGCACCGGCCAGGCCACCGGCCAGCTCGCCGCCCAGGTCGGGCGCTTCGCCGAGACCACCGGTCAGACCCCCACCGAGACCCGCACCCAGAT
>NZ_AJFC01000107.1:0-3102 GCF_000256505.1 Rhodococcus sp. P14
CCGGCCAGCTCGCCACCCAGATCGGCCGCCCCGCCGAGACCACCGGCCAGACCCCCACCGAGGCCCGCACCCAGATCCGCCGCACCGTCGAGCCCACCCGTCAGACCACCGGCCAGATCACCTGCCGCCTCGCCGCCACCGGCGAGCTGCCCGCCGAGGTCGAGCGCACCGTCGAGGGCGTAGCCGAGCTGACCGGTCAGGTCGGCGTCGACGCCGAGCCCACCGCCGATGGTGGTGGCCAGTTGCGAACCGAGGTCCACGGTGGAGTCGACGGTGCCACCGAGGCCCGCCTCGAGCACGCCACCGAGCGCGGAACCGAGATTCGCGCCGGCCTCCCCGCCGACGGAGAACGCGGAGGCGAGCACCGCGGACAGGGTGCCGTCGGCGCTCGATTCGACGGACGCGGACAGGTCGAGCGCGACGTCGAGGGCGTTGCCGAGTTCGAGGGTGGCGGAGTTCTCGAGGCCGAGCGCGCCGCCGAGCAGCCCGCCGACCGCGGTGCCGAGGTCCAGGTCGCCGCCGGCGTCGCCGCCGAGGAGGGCGCCGAGGTCGACGCCCCCGACGAGCCCCCCGTCGGCGCCGGCCTCGAGCACGGCGCCGAGCGTGCCGCCGAGATCACCGGCGACGGAACCACCGGCCTCGAGCAGAGCCGACAGGGAGGCACCGAGTCCGGCGGTCACGCCGGTGACGGCGTCGAGACCGCCGCCGAGGTCCAGACCGCCGGCGAGGCCGGTTCCGAGTTCGAGGACGGAGTCGAGGGCGCCGCCGAGCTGCGCGGTGAGTTCGGTGCCCAGCCCGAGCGTGCCGCCGAGGGTCGCGCCGACGGCCGTCGCGAGGTCCGCGCCTCCGGCGAGGGCCGCCTCGACGGCGGCGGAGAAGTCGCCGCCCGCGGCGAGTGCCGTGTCGAGCAGCCCGCCCAGCGCACCGCCGAGCTGGCCACCGAGCTCGCCACCGACCCCGAAGGCGGCCTCGAGTGCACCGGACAGGTCTAGCGCCGTCCCGGCCGTGGCGCCGAGCGCCGCATCGAGCGCTACGCCCAGGTCCGCGACGACTCCGGTTGCGGCATCGAGTCCGAGACCGCCGGCGAGTGCCCCGGAGAGCACCGCGCCCAGGTCCAGGTCGCCCGCCAGGTCCAGGGCACCGGAACCGATGCCGCCGAGGGCACCGCCCGCGCCGAGGGCCGCGCCGAACGCCGCGCCGAGGGCGGCACCGAGATCACCGCCGAGTTCCAGGGCCGCGCCCAGTGTGCCGGTGAGGCCGGCGGCCAGCTCGGCCGCGAAGTCGGTGTCGATACCGAGGCCGCCGCCGAGGCCACTGCCGACGGCACCCGCGAGGCCGAGCCCCGCACCGCCGGCGAGACCGAGACCCGCACCGCCGGCCAGACCCCCGGCGAGACCACCGGCCGCACCGGCCCCGATGGCACCGGCCGCACCGGCTCCGATGGCGCCGGCCGCGCCCGCCGCCCCGCCGAGCGCCGCGGTCAGCTCGGCGGCCGTGCCCGCGAACAGTCCGCTGTCGGCGACGAGGGGCGCGACGGCGACGATGTCGGCGTGGCACACGTCGGCCAGCCCGGCCTGGGCCAGGGCGGTGTCGGGGTTCGCGCAGTAGCGGGCGAGGGCCTCGTCGTCGCGCAGCAGGCTGAGGATGAAGTCGAGCACAGCGTTGGTGGACATCGCATCTCCTGGGGTCGGTGTTCTGCGATTCACGCTACGAACTGCCGGTCCCCCGCCCAAGGGGGCCGAGACCCCCCTCGGTCCGGGGCCCGTACGGGGGTGCGCATTAGGGGATCGGGGCGGACAGGGGGATCGCCCCCGCACCAGGGTCGAAGGTCTCGTATCGGGCTAACGACATCGTGTCCGATTACGACATTCAACGCGACACGGCGGATACGTCCGCCCCGAACAGGGAGCGAAACGACATGGCAGCAGGGCTCGGAGTCACGATCGGTTCGGCGGATTCGGTGGCGGCCACCGCGTTCGATCGCGCCGACACGTACCGTCCGGTCGTCCTGTCCCGTGCCAGCGAACTGCACCTTCCCCCCGACGACGCGCCGCACCTCGGTCACCGGCCGGCCGCCCCGGGGGCGCTGGTGTTCACCGACTTCGTGAGCCGCGTCGGGGATCCCGTCGGTGTGCTCGCCGACAACGGAGCGTCGTACTCCGGGGCGGACCTGACCGCGACGGCGATCGGCTGCCTGGTGCACGAGGCCTCGCTCGACCTGCCGGAGGCCCCCGCGATCACGGTGGCGCATCCGGCGACCTGGGCCGGTTACACCGTCGACGCGCTGCGCGAGGCCCTGTCGCGGGCGGGGCTCGCGGACGTGACGCTGATGCCCGAGCCGATCGCCGCGGTGCGCTGGCTCGAGGCCACCCGGGGTCCCCTCGGCGACGGGGTGGTCGTCGTCTACGACCTGGGCGCCCGCACGCTCGACGTCTCGGTGGTGCGCACCGGCGCCGAACCGGTTCTTCTCGGCCGTCCGATCGCGAGCGAGGACGTGTGCGGCGGTCACCTCGACCATCTGGTCACCACCCATCTGCTGGACACCGTGCGCGACGACGTCCCCGACTTCGATCCGTTCGCCGCGCCGATGACGGCGGCGCTGGCGGAGCTGCGTACCCGGTCGAGAGCCGCGAAGGAGCAGCTGTCGACCGACACCGAGACGGTCGTCGCGATCGATCTGCCCGGGGTGCGGCGGGACGTGCGTCTCGTACGCGACGAGTTCGAGGAACTGGCCCGCGGCCCGCTGCAGGCGTCGACGGCGCTGGTGCACGAGGCGCTGCGCGGGGCCGGGGTCGAGCCGTCGGATGTGGGGCGGGTGCTGCTCACCGGTGGCGGCGGCGCGATCCCTCTCGTCGCCGAGCTGCTCTCGGCGGAGCTGGGCGTCGCGGTGGTGGCCGGGCCGCATCCGGCCCACACGGCGGCCCTCGGGGCGGCCCAGCCACGGGCGGGAACCGCGGTCGCCGCCCCGGTGGACGACGATGTGCCCACCACCGTGCTGCCGGTGACGACCGCCCGGCCGACCGAGGCGATCTCGCCGGTCCGCCCGGCCGTCGTCCCCGCCCCGGCTCCGGCCGCCGCGGCGGCTCCCGCCCCCCCCCCGGC
>NZ_AJFC01000108.1:0-2179 GCF_000256505.1 Rhodococcus sp. P14
TCCCGGTCGCGGCGCTACGTGCTCGCGGGGGCCGCGGCCGCTGCGCTCGTTCTGCTCGGTGCGGGTGGTCTCGCGGTGGGGACGCTCGGCACGTCCGACGCCTCGGAGGCCGGCGTCGGCGCCGCCACTTCCGCGACCGTCCCGGGCGCGACCCCCGCCTCGGCCGGGGGGCCGGCGACGACCGCGACCACCGGCTCCGGCACGAGCAGTGCCGTGCCCGCGACGACACCGGGCACGCGGGCCGCGGCCACGGCGGCGACGCCCGGGGCGCCCGGGACCGTCGCCCCTGCCGGGTCCGTTCCCGCGGGCACCACCGCGCCCGGTGCGGCGCCGGGCGCACCGGCCCCCGGCGCCGTCGCCCCGGGCACCGTCGCACCGGGCACCGTCGCCCCCGTCCCCACGACGACCCCTCCCCCGGCTCCCGCCCCCGCCCCGGCTCCCGCGCCGGCGCCCGCCCCGAACTACGGTTCCCAGGTCGGTGATGCCCTCGGCGGTGCCGGTGAGGGTGCCGGTGCGGTCGTCGGCGGCGCCGGCAACGCGGTCGGCGGTGTCGTCGAAGGGGTCGGCGGCGCCGTCGGTGGCGTCGTCGACGGCGTCGGCGGACTTCTCGGCAACTGACCGATGCCGCAACCCGTTTCCCTGCCGCGCGACGTCGCGCACGCCGTCGCCGCGAGTCCGCCCCGGCTGCTGCTCGCCGGTCCCGCCGGCAGCGGCAAGTCCGCGTTGCTGTCCTCGGTGCGGCAGACGCTCGCCGATCGGGGCCTCACCGTCGGCACCGATCCGGATTCGCCCGCGACGTCGGCGCTGGTGGTCGACGACGCACACACCCTGCCCGCCGAGTCCGTCCTCGCGCTCGCCGAGCAGGTGCGGCGCGGCGAGCGGGCGGTGGTCGTCGCGACGGAGCCGCGGCCTCACCGCAGCGATCTGCGCGCGTTGTCGTCCGCGTTCGGCGCGCACTCGGCGCTCGTCGAACTGCGCCCCCTCAGCCCACGCGAAATCGCCGGTCGGGCAGCGACTCTCGGACTCACGCCGCGTCCGGAACCGATCCGCGCGGTGCACCGCCTGACCGGCGGGACCCGCGACGTCGTGGACGCGGCCCTCGTGGCACTGCGCGACGGCACCGATCCCCGACGGGCCGCCGCGGCCCGCGTCCGGGACCGGCTCGCCGGTGGCGACCCGGACCTGCCCCGGGTGCTGGTCCTCGCCGCCCTCGGCGGCACCCTCGATCCGCTCGAGGTCGCCTCCGTCCTCGGCGTCGAGGCGGACCGCGCGCGGGAGCTCGTCGACGCCGCGCGAGCCAGTGGCCTGCTCACCGTCGACGGCGACGTCCCGATCCCCGCGGCCGCCGCGGTGCCCGCCACCGTCCTCGGATCCCACGGCATCCGCACGCTCGCGCACCGGCTGGCGGCGCTGCGTCTCGACGCGGGGCTGCTGTCCGCCGACACCGCCCGCGCCCTCGCCGACGCGGGCGTGGCCGACGCCCGTCTCGCGGACCGTCTCGTGACGCTCGCCGCCGAGGCCGCGCCCGCGCAGGCCCTGGCGCTGTACGACGCCGCGATCCGCGCCGGTGCCGACGCCGACGCACTCGATGTGCGCCGCGCCGAGACCGCCGGGCTCGCCGGTGATCTCGCCACCGCCGCACAGCTCACCGACCGGCTGCTCGACCGGGCCGCAACCCTGCCCGGCGACGAGCTGACCGCCGCGACCCGCATCGCCGCGACCGTCGCCGCGCGCCGCGGCATGCTCGGTCGCAGCGCGGATCTGTACGAGTGGCTCGGACCCGAGCGCGCGGGTGCCGATGCGCCCGTCGCCGCGACGGTGCTGCTCGCCGCGGGCCGTCCCGGCGCCGCTGCCCGGTTCGGCACGGCTGCGCCGGCACCGACGTCGTCCGCGGCGGCCGCGCAGCTGCTGGCCGCCGGCCTGCGCGAGTCCGTCGGTGGCGACGGGCGCGTCGCGATGAACAGCCTCACGCGGGCCCTGTCCGTGCACGGCACCGGCGACCGGACGCGGCTGCTGCCGGACACCCCGGAGGCGGTCACGGCACTGCTGTGCCTGCATTCCGGCGAACTCGCCCATGCCGCCGCCGTGCTCGGCCGCCCCAGCACCGTGCCGTCCGTGCGGCACCGCCTGCTCGCGGCGTGGACGGCGCTGATCGGCGGGGGCCCGCCGGGGGGCCCCG
>NZ_AJFC01000109.1:0-24129 GCF_000256505.1 Rhodococcus sp. P14
GACGAGCTCGCCCCCTCGGCGACCGAGCAGCGGGACCAGCTGTTCCTGCACGGGCTGCGGGTGGGCCTGGCCCGCCGCGGCGGCGACGTCGGCGCGCTGACCGCCGCCTGGACCGCGGCGCAGGGCGTGGTGGCCGCATACTCGGTGGACCTGCTGAGCCTGCTGCCCCTCGGCGAGTTGTGGCTCGCAGCGGTCCGGCTCGGCGAGGCCGACCGCATCGCCCATCTGGTCGCTCAGGCGCAGGAGCTCCTGTCGACCCTCGGTGAACCGCCGCTGTGGGGCGCGACGCTGCACTGGTACGGGGTGCAGGCGGCCATCGCCGCGGACCGGCCCGCGGAGCTGTTGCCGCACGCCCGCGCGCTCGGGTCGGCGGCGGAGTCCACCGCCTACGCGGCCGCCCTGGCGCGGGCCGGGCAGGCGTGGCTGCGGGTGCTGCAGGGCGACGCCGATCCGGCGCGGGTGCAGGCGGCGGCGGAGTCACTCGCCGCGATCGGCCTGCCCTGGGACGGGGCACGACTGGCCGGCGAGGCCGCGTTGCGGGTGGGCGACACCGCGACGGCGACGGCCTTGCTGCAGGTCGCACGGGCGGTGCGGCACCCGTCGGCCGCGCCGCGCTCCCCCGCGCCGGCGCCCGCTGCCGCCGCGCCGACGGCCCCGAGTCCCCTGTCGGACCGGGAGGCGGAGGTCGCCGACCTCGTCGTCGCCGGACTGACCTACCGCGAAGTAGGGTCCCGCCTGTACATTTCCGCGAAGACTGTCGAGCATCACGTCGCGCGCATCCGGCGGCGGCTCGGCGCCGGCTCGCGATCGGAGCTCATCTCGATGCTCCGCGCGCTCGGGCACGGGGCCGAGGCTCGGCAACCGGCAACCAGTGGGAACGGGGGGACTTCCGCATGTCCGTAGGCGTGGGCCTGAAAGTCGGCACCACCGTGTCCGCCGTGGCCGTCACCTCCGCCGAGGGCATCCGTCCCGACCCCGAACCGGTCGAACGCCTCACCCACTTGCACCTGCACTCCGACGGCACGGCCACACTCGGCGTCCGCGACCCCGGTGCCGGCGAGTGCAGCTCCTTCTCCGGCTTCGTCGACCGTGTGGGCGACCCGGCCGGGGTGCGCGCCGAGGACGGTGCGCTCTCCCGCGCCGAGGACCTCGTGGCGACCGCGATGGAATGCCTCCTCGCCGACGCCGCGCCCCTGGTCGGCGACGCCCCGGCGACGGTGGCCGCCGCGCATCCCACCGAATGGTCCCCGGCCACCGTCGCGGTGCTGCGCAACGCCCTCGACTACGTCGGGTTGCGGCACGTCGCCCTCATCTCCGACGCCGAGGCCGTCGCGGCGTGGTTCGAGGCGCGGGTCGCGCAGCAGAGCGGCCGGCTCGTCGCCGTCTATCACCTCGACGCCGGCGGATCGACGGTGACGCTCGTGCGTTCCGGTGTCGCCGCGGGCCGCGCGTTCCGCTATCCGGAGGGCGACGCCCCGTCGGTGCCCGCGCAGCTGTCGGCCGCGCTCGGTGCGTTCGGCTGGCTCGTCAGCAACCTCGATGCCGTCGTGATCAGCACCGAGGACCCCGTGGACCCGTCGGCGGCACAGCTCGTCGCGCAGGCCGTGAAGGCCGGGATGGGCGTGCGGTGCGTGCTGCCGCCGCAGCCGCAGCACACGGTGGTGCGGGGCGCGGCGCTCGCGGCCGCGGCCGGATCGGCGGACATGGTCGGCGCCACCCGGATCATCCCGGCGGTCCGCTCGGCCGCCGCCGCACGCACACCGCTCGAGCCCCCTGCCGCCCCCGAACCCCGTGTCGCCCCCGAACCCCGTGCCGACGCCGGCCCCGCCGTCGCGGCGACCGTCACCGACCGGGGATCCGCCGAGCCGGACCGCGTCCCACCCAACCGGCTCGTCGTCAGCGGCGCCGTCGCGGCAGCCGTCGCGCTGCTCGTGGGAATGGGTGCCCTGGTGTTCTCGCTGCGGGACACCCCGGCGGAGACCCCCGTGCGGGAAGCGGGCGCCGCCTACGAGTCGCTTTCGAGCGCCGTGCAGGTGCCGTCGACCACCGGGACACCGACCGGTACCACCGCCGCCCCGGCGACCACCCCCGACGCGGCGCCGGTCGCCGTCGACTCGGGGCCCGTCGACTCGTGGCCCGCCGTCACCGAGCCGCTGCCCGCGGCCGCGGTCGCCCCGTCGACCCGGTCCACCACATCCCGCCCGGCACCCACCACCACGCGTTCGACCACGGCCGAACCCACCACGAGCGCGGCCACCCGGGAACGGGACCGGCCCACCCGGACGACGACCCCCACCGCCACCACGACCGTCGCGCCGACCACGACGGTCACGTCCACGCCCACCGGAACCACGGAACCGGACCCAACGGACACCACCGGTTCCGAGGCACCGGAGTGAGACCAACCGTCCCGTACGCTGTCACACGGTCGTGCTCGCTCCCGCGGCACGATCACGCACGAAACCCGTCAACACATTCTCGAAGGGCCCCCATGCGTTACTCGTCGGCGTCGCGCGCCGCTGCTCGTACCACCGTCCGCCGTGTCGTCGTCGCTGCGGCGTCGGCGCTGCTGCTGGCCGGGCCGCTCGCCGCGACCGCCCACGCGGCCCCGGCCGACCAGCTGTCCGCGGATCAGCTGCCCGCCGAACTCGTCGAGGCCATCAGCCGGGACCTGAAGATCAGCGCCGACGAGTACCTCGAGCGGTCCGAACGCGCCCAGGAACTCGCGGACTACGCGCGCACCTTCCGCGCCGAACGGCCGGACGACTTCGCCGGGGCATGGCTGGGCACCGACGGTAAGCCCGTCGTCGCGGTCACCAACCCCGACGCTGCCCGGCAGGCCGAGAACGACGGCTACCACGTCACCGTCGCGCCGGTGTCCGCGGACGGGCTCGAGCGGTCCCTCGCCGAGCTGAACCGCTGGGTCGCCGCGCTGCCCCGCGAACTGGCCTCCCAGGTGAACTCGACGTCGATCGACGTGTTCAACAACCGGCTGATCGTCGACATCGCCAACAGCCCCGCCGGCCGCGCCCTGAACCTGCCGACGCTCATCGCCAACGTCCAGGTCATGCTCACCCCCGGCCAGCCGCCGAACGAGCCGGGCCCGCTCGGGGGCGACACCTACATCACCGCCGACGGCGACGTCCGCTCGACGCCGCTCGACCGCATCGGCGTGTGCTCGTTCGGCTTCAACGCCGTCGACGCCGACGGGTCGGCCGTCAACATCACCGCCGGCCACTGCGACGCGGTCGCCCGCGAGGACGGCGGCTCCACCGTCTACCTGCCCAACCGGGAGAACATCGACGAGAGCGTGAAGATCGGCGCGTTCACCCGCTCGACCGTCGGCGAGGGCAGCACCCTGGACTACGGCATCATCGGCCTCGACCAGGCGGGCGTGGACGTCGGCCTGAACCGGCCCGTGATCCGCGGCGGCAACGGCTCGACGCTCACCGTCACCGGCACCGCGGCGCCCGTCGCCGGTGCCCCGGTGTGCAAGTCCGGGCAGTCGTCGTACTTCACGTGCGGCATCGTCGCCGCCGACCGGATCGAGACCCAGCTGGTCCGCGCCGACGGCACGAGCACCACGATCCGGGGCTTCGCGACCACCGCCTGCACCCTCTCCGGCGACAGCGGCGGCGCCATCGTCACCGGCACCCTCGCGCTCGGGGTGATCAGCGGCTCCAACAGCTCCGGCGCCCCGGACTGCGTGGAAGCCAACCTCGTCCTCGCCCCGCAGGGCGGCACGTCCAGCCTGGGCATCGCGATCCAGGACATCGAGGCCGAGACCGGCGCGCGGGTGCGCACCGGCGCGGCGGCCTGACCGGTTCGCGCGGCTGGGTGTACACGCCGCCGAACCCATATGATCGTCCCGTCCAGCACCGGCCCGCCCGGGGCCGGCATCTCCGCGCACCGTCGCGGAGATCAACGAGGAAGGCATCCATGCGACGCTCCTTCGCCCGTCGAGCAGCGGTCTACGGTTCGGCAGCGCTCATGCTGTTCGGCCCCGCCGCCGCCATCGCCCAGGCCGAACCGGCCCCGATCGAGGCGACGGCGCTGCCGAACGAACTCGTGGAGGCGCTGGCCCGGGACCTGCAGATGAGCCCCGAGCGGTACCTGACGGACGCTGCCCGCAGCCAGGAGCTGGCCCGCTTCGCCGAGACGGCGCGGGAGCAGTTCGCTGCCGTGTTCTCCGGTGTGTGGCTCGAGCAGGACGGCACGCCGAAGGTGGGGCTGACCGAGGGTGAGGGCTACGACGCCGCCCGCGAGGCCGCCGAGGACGCCGGATTCACCGTCGAGGACACCGACCGCACCGAGACGCAGCTGCGCGACGAACTGAAGGCGCTGAACGCCGGGCTGGCCACCCAGCCGCCCGCCGTCGCCGACCTGGTGCGCGGCGTCGCCATCGACGTCGTGCACAACGACGTCGTGCTGCGCACCGAGAACGTCGCCGGGATCGAGCTGCCCGACTTCCTGCAGGGCGCCCGGGTGCTGTTCGCGCCCGCACCGCTCGTCCCGGAGCCGGCCGCAGGAGACCTGCAGCCCGTCGCCGATCTCGCCGCCCCCACGGCCCTGTTCGGCGGGGACGCCTACGCCGCCCTCGGCGCCGGCGATGGTCTGCGCTGCTCGCTCGGCTTCAACGCCGTCGACGGCTCGGACCGGCCGGTCAACATCACCGCCGGGCACTGCGACCCGAACCGGCCGTCCGCCGGCACCGAGTACGCGTCGAAGGTGTACCACCTGATCGGCGAGGAACTCGGCCAGCAGCTCGGCACCTTCGAGAAGACCAGCCTGGACGGCCACGACTACGCCCTGATCCGGCCCACCGCCGAGGCACAGGGCCGGTTCGAGAACAACGGGGTGCGGGTGCCGCTCGCGGCGCCGCTGCCGATCACCGGTATCGCCGAGCCCGTCGTCGGTGCGCCCGCGTGCAAGTCCGGCGTCCGCTCGGGCTACAGCTGCGGTGTCGTGACCGCGGCGGGTCAGACCGTCGAGGTCGGCCACCGGGTGCTGAGGGACGGCTTCTCCACCAACCTGTGCGCCCTGCAGGGCGACAGCGGCGGCACGATCGTCACCGGCACCCTCGCCCTGGGCATCTCCAGCGCCTCGAACGTCGGCCAGTACGGCATGTGCGAGATCGCCGGCGTGGTCAGCGGTCTGCTCGGCGAGTCGCCGGAGCTGTTCGCGACGCCGATCTCCGCGGTCCTCGCCGAGAACCCCGGGTTGCGCGTGCGCACCTGGTGATCGTCGCTCTGTGAGAGCGTCACTGTGAGTGGTCCACGAGGGCCCGCCTCCGACCGGAGGCGGGCCCTCGTGCTGTGCGGCGTGTCGCACCGGGCGCGACGATCGGAAACCAGCCGACCGGTTTAGGATCCAGAACGTCCCGAAGTCCGGCTGCGGAGTGTTCCGCGGCCGGACTGTTGCATATCCCGGCGTCCGCTGACGGCCGGTTCGACAGAAGGTGAGTGGCCGGTGTCAACAGATCTGTTGCTGGTCGGGGTCGATATCGTGGGCTACGCCGTCGAGATAGTGGTGCATCTCTTCCGGTTGATCACGCTCAACTCCTGAGCTCCGAAGACAACTGCGGCCCCCCGCCATGGCGGGGGGCCGCAGTTGGATTGCTTGGGACTACTCAGCCCACTGAGTGGTGCCCGGAGGGGCCATCAGGGTCTGGATCAGGCCGATTCCGGCGACGATCAGCGTCGGGCCGCCGGCAGCGATGGTACCGACGACACTGCCGATGCCGAAACCTGCGGCACACCCGGGAAGTGCAGCGATGAGGGCGGTCGGAATACCGCCGGCCACCGCACCGATGACACACCCGATGATGCCGCCGGTCAAACCACCGACTGCAGAGGCGATCGCGAGCTGCGAGCTGAAGTTCTGCTGAGCCTTGAGGTTCTCCTCAGGCGACGCGACATCCTTCAGCGCCAGGCTGACGGGGTTCAGGCTCGGAGCCGTCTTGTCCTCCGGAGCGACCGGAGTCGCCTGGGACATGTCGGTGACCGGGGTGAGGGTGAGGGTCTTGCCGTCCTCGCTGATCTCCCGCTCGAAAGGCAGCTGCAGATCCCCGAGCTGGAAAGCCAGGGGAAGGCTGACGACCGCGTTGCCGTCGCCGTCCTGCAGTTCGACATTCTTGCCGTCCCCGGAAACCTGGAAGGTACCGGCGTCGATGACGGTGACGACGGACTCGCCGTCGACCTTGGACTCGTAGTTGATCTTCTCCGGTGCCGTGACCGCCGGAGCGGCGTAGGACGTGCCGGCGGTGAGGCCGACGGCAGCGATGGTCATCGCCGCCACGGCGGCGAGCTTCCTGAACTTCATTCGATTCCGTTCTGTGACTTCGGCGCACGCCCCCGACGGACGCCCCCCAAGTTCTGACACCAATGCGCCCCTGCGCACCGTAGGCCCTGATCGCGGGTGCGCGAAGCACATCTCGCGCAGCATCATAACCGACATCACAGGGATCGTCGCGTCCGGAATGTGCCGAATCCGTTGCCGGTCTGTTGCCCGACTCGACGGTAGGGATGCCGAAGCGTGACCGGTTACCGCACGTTAGGTATGCCTGACTCAATGAGTCGAAAGGTTTAACGCTTACCGTGGGCGGACACTCACGCTACGGCGCGATGCGGCAATTCGGCCGCCCCCCACGCGGTCGACCTCCACCAGGCACCGCGCCGCAGCACCGCGAGACTAGACTACCGGCCGGTAACTTCCTATAGCTACCGGCTGGTAACTTAGTTCGGGTTACGATGCGTGGGCTTATACCAGGCGGCCGCGGCCGCCCCCGACACGAAAGGCCACCTATGAATGCCCTGACGATCACGTTGGGCACGATCGGCGTGCTGCTCAGTCTGGTGTGCTGGTACTCGTTCATCGGTGGCGCGATGAAGATGGTCAACGTCGTCCGGATCGGCCAGCCGGCTCCGGATCGGTGGCAGCCGTTCTTCCCGCGCTTCAAGCAGATGCTCGTCGAGTTCGTCGCACACACCCGGATGAGCAAGTTCCGCACCGTGGGCTGGGCCCACTGGCTGGTGATGGTCGGCTTCATGCTCGGCGCGATCGTCTGGTTCGAGGCCTACGGCCAGACCTTCGACCCGGCGTTCCACTGGCCGCTGATCGGCAACACCGCCGTCTACCACCTGATCGACGAACTGCTCGGCCTCGGAACCGTGATCGGCATCACCGCCCTGATCATCATCCGGCAGCTGAACCACCCGCGGAAGCCCGAGCGGCTCTCGCGTTTCGCCGGCTCCGACTTCCGGGCGGCGTACTTCGTCGAGGCCGTCGTCCTCATCGAGGGCCTCGGCATGATCTTCGTGAAGGCCGGCAAGATCGCGACCTACGGCCACGCCAACCCGTGGACCGACTTCTTCACGATGAACCTCGCCAAGCTGCTGCCGGCGAGCGCCGTGATGGTGTCGATCTTCGCGTTCGTGAAGTTGATGTCCGGCATGATCTGGCTGTACGTCGTCGGCCGCAACATCACGTGGGGTGTCGCCTGGCACCGCTTCGCCGCGTTCTTCAACATCTACTTCAAGCGTGAGGACGACGGTGGCGTCGCCCTCGGTGCCGCGAAGCCGATGACGTCGAAGGGCAAGGCCATCGACATGGAGACGGCCGATCCGGACACCGACACCTTCGGTGCCGGGAAGATCGAGGACTTCTCCTGGAAGGGCTGGCTCGACTTCACCACGTGCACCGAGTGCGGCCGCTGCCAGTCGCAGTGCCCGGCCTGGAACACCGGCAAGCCGCTGTCGCCCAAGCTGCTCATCACCTCGCTGCGCGACCACGGCTACGCCAAGGCGCCCTACCTGCTCGCCGGTGGCCGCAAGGACCTCGGCGGCGACGAGATCGGGCTGGTCGACGCCGAGGGCAACCCGGACGAAGCCAAGCTCGGAAAGATCCCGGCCGCAGCGCTGGCCGAGACCGACCGCAGGCTCGTCGGCGAGACCGTCGAGGGCGAGCTCGCGCCCGTCATCGACACGGAAACGCTGTGGAGCTGCACCAACTGCGGTGCCTGCGTCGAGCAGTGCCCGGTGGACATCGAGCACGTCGACCACATCATCGACATGCGCCGCTACCAGGTGCTCATCGAGTCCGACTTCCCGTCCGAGCTCGCGGGTCTGTTCAAGAACCTCGAGAACAAGGGCAACCCGTGGGGCCAGAACGCCAAGGACCGGCTCAACTGGATCTCCGAACTCGACTTCGACGTTCCGGTGTTCGGTCAGGACGCGGACACCTTCGCCGACTACGAGTACCTGTTCTGGGTCGGCTGCGCCGGTGCCTACGAGGACCGGGCCAAGAAGACCACCAAGGCCGTCGCCGAGTTGCTCGCGACCGCCGGCGTGAAGTTCATGGTGCTCGGCGCCGAGGAGACCTGCACCGGCGACTCGGCACGTCGCGCGGGCAACGAGTTCCTGTTCCAGCAGCTCGCGATGCAGAACATCGAGACGCTGAACTCGGTGTTCGAAGGCGTCGAGGACTCCAAGCGCAAGATCGTCGTCACCTGTGCGCACTGCTTCAACGCGCTCAACAACGAGTACCCGCAGTTCGGCGGTAACTACGAGGTCGTCCACCACACCCAGCTGCTCAACCGCCTCGTGCGGCAGAAGAAGCTGGTGCCGGTGGCGTCGGTGAGCCAGGACGTGACCTACCACGATCCCTGCTTCCTCGGCCGCCACAACAAGGTGTACGACGCGCCGCGCGAGCTCATGGCAGCGTCCGGTGCGAAGCTCACCGAGATGCCGCGGCACGGCGAGCGATCCATGTGCTGTGGTGCCGGTGGTGCCCGCATGTGGATGGAAGAGAAGATCGGCAAGCGGATCAACATCGACCGCGTCGACGAAGCGCTGTCGACGAGTCCGTCGAAGATCGCCACCGGCTGCCCGTTCTGCCGCGTCATGCTCAACGACGGTGTCACCGCTCGCCAGGAGAAGGGCGAGGGTGAGGGCGTCGAGGTCGTCGACGTCGCGCAGCTCATGCTCGACTCGATCACGCGTCTCGAACCGGCGCAGCTCGGCGAGAACCTCAAGGTGATCCCGAGTGAGCGGCCCGCTCCCGCCCCGGCCGCGGACTCGAAGGGCGCCGCCGTGGCGTCCGAGGCCGTCGCCGAGACCGAGGAGAAGGAACGCGTCGAGGAGATCGAGGAGGCGGCCGCGACGCCGGCAGCCCCCAAGACGGCCCCGGCCGGTGGTCTTCAGATGAAGGGCGCCGCCAAGGCTCCCGGCGCGAAGCCGGGCGGACTGCAGATGAAGGGCGGTCTGAAGGCTCCGGGCGCGAAGGCTTCCGGTGACGGCGCCGCAGCCGAAGCTCCCGCTGCACCCGCCGCCAAGCCGGGCGGGCTGCAGATGAAGGGCGGGCTCAAGGCCCCGGGCGCCAAGAAGGCCGCCCCGGCAGCTCCGGCCGCCGAATCCGCTCCTGCCGAGGCACCGGCTGCGCCGAAGGCGAAGCCGGGCGGGCTGCAGATGAAGGGCGGGCTCAAGGCCCCGGGCGCCAAGAAGGCCGCCCCGGCGGCTCCGGCCGCCAAGGCTCCCGCCACCGAGGCTCCCGCCTCCGCGGAAGCACCCGCTGCGGAAGCACCGGCTGCGGAAGCACCCGCTGCCGAGACTTCGACGGCTCCCGAGCCGCCGAAGGCGAAGCCGGGCGGCCTGGCCTTCAAGGGTGGAGCAAAGGCTCCCGGCGCCCGCAAGGCCGCCGCGCCGACAGCTCCAGCCGAGAAGTCCGAGCCGGCTGGAAAGCCCGAGCCGGCTGAGAAGCCCGCGGCCCCCGAAAAGGCACCGGAACCGGCGCACGCACCCCCGGGTGAGGCACCCGATCCGGACGCCCCGCCGGAGAAGGCACCGGAGCCCGAGACGCAGTCGACCAACGGCGCGGAGGCAACGCCGACCAATGGCGCCGAGTCCCCGGCTCCCCCGCAGGCCAAGCCCGGCGCGCTGGGCTTCCGGTCCGGCGCCAAGGCCCCCGGCCGGCGCTCGTAACGCCAGCGACGCCCCCCACCTCGTGTGGGGGGCGTCGTCGTCTTCCCGAGCAGACACCCTTTCTACCGTCCTTGCACCCCTTGCGTACGCCCACAGCGGGGGCAAGCACGCGACGACGGGTGCAAGCTCGACCTCAGACCCTGAACGTCCCGGTGGGCCGCGGGCCCCGCGCGGCCCGCGTGATCGCCTCCCGGATGCGGTCGGCGACCACCAGGGGTGCAGCCAGCTCGTCCCACACCCAGCGCACCACGGTCCAGCCGGCGTCGCGCAGACGATCCTCACGCTGCTTCTCCCGCCACACCGTCTCCTCCGGCGCGACGTCGTCGCCCCGGTACTTCACGCGACCGTCGAACTCACCGATCACCCCGTGGTCCGGAAGCAGGAAATCGACCCGGGCCAGCCACCGTCCCCGGGCGTCGTGGACCGTCGCCTGGGTCAGTGGTATCGGAAGTCCGGCGCGGACGAACAGCACGCGGCTGCGGGACTCGCCGACGCTCTCGCTCCGCCCGTCCATGAACTGCGCCGCGCGCAGGCCCTTCGCATGACCGGGGTGGCGGACGTTGCGCGCCAGCGCGTCGGTCACGTCGGCGACGGAGATCCCGCACGTGTGCAGGGCGTGGTCCCCCGCGACGACGGCCTGCTCGAACGGAAGGGTGCGGGCGAGGTCGGCGACGGTGCGCGCGACGGTCAGCACGCGCGCTCCGTCGATCTCGGTGACCTCGTCGGGAGCGAACGGCGACGCGTGCAGGTTCCGTCCCGGCGTGCGTTTCGCTCCCCCGGCGCGGTTGCGGGTCAGGTGGACGTCGTCCAGCGGGGTGTGCCACAGGGCGAGGCCGTGCAGGACGGCGGCCGAGACGTGGCTGAGCGCGGCGTCGGAACGGATCGCCCCGGCCACCGCGACGGCCCGGCGATGGTGGCGGCCGTATTCGTCGAGCTGCGAATAACTCTCGGCCGGCAGGTAGGCGCCGCGGTGGACGCGGTGCCAGTGCCCGCGCCCGCACAGTCGCCGGATCTCGCGATCGCTGACGCCCCGCTCGAGGGCCGCAGCGCGCCGGATGATGTCGTGTTCGTCGCCCATGCGGTCACAGTGCCGTATCGGGCCGGGCGCACACTGCGACGACGGCGGGACCGACCCGATCTGTGGATGGATCTCCCGGTTGTGGACAGCTGAGCTTGCGCCGGATATCGCGTCCCTGCACCCGAATTCGACGGCCGCATCGGGTGCAAGCATCCGGATACGGGTGTCAGCTGTGCCGGGCGATGAGCTCCTCGCGACGTGCGGGATCGAGGTTCACGCGCGAGACGTCACCGTCGTAGTGGTCGAGCAGTCGCGGGTCCATCACCTTGCGCCACAGCGGCGGAACGAACGACAGCAGGATCATGACGGCGTAGCCGGCGGGCAGCTGCGGCGCCTCCTCCATCGTGCGCAGCGTCTGGTAGCGCCGCAGCGGATTGGCGTGGTGGTCGCTGTGCCGCTGCAGGTGGTAGAGGAACAGGTTGCTGCAGCTGTGGTCGCTGTTCCAGCTGTGCCGGGGCGCCACCCGCACGTAGGAACCGTCGGGTCGCTGCTCGCGCAGCAGGCCGTAGTGCTCGAGGTAGTTGGCGGCCTCGAGGAACATCACCGCCAGGACCGCCTGCACGATCAGCCACGGCGCGACGGACCACCCGAACACCGCGATCAGCCCGGCGTACAGCACGACGGTCAGCGCCCAGGCGTTCAGGACGTTGTTGCGGGGGCTCCACCAGGGCAGCCCGCGACGGGCCAGGCGGTCGCGCTCGTACCGCCAGCCCGACCGGACGCCACCGAACACCGAGCGCGGCAGGAACTTCCAGTACGTCTCGCCGAACCGGGCCGTCGCGGCGTCCTCTGGGGTGGCGACGCGCAGATGGTGACCGTGGTTGTGTTCGACGAAGAAATGCCCGTACCCGGACTGGGCGAGGGCGATCTTGGCGAGCCGGCGTTCGAGGTCGGTGCGCTTGTGCCCGAGCTCGTGCGCGGCGTTGATGCCGACGCCGCCGACCACGCCGACGGTGGCGGCCATCGCGAACCGCTCGGGCCAGCCCATCGGCGCGACGGTCCAGACCCAGCAGGCGAAGACGAGACCGGCGTACTGCAGCGGCAGGTACAGGTAGGTGCACCAGCGGTAGTACCGGTCCTCCTCGAGCTCACGCACGAGTTCTTCCGGCGGGTTGGCCTTGTCGACGCCGGTGAATCGATCGACGAGCGGGACGATCACCGCGATCAGCAGCGCGCCGAACGCCCAGAAGAGTCCCAGACGCAGGTACTCGACGAGCACCCACGCGACGAACGGGCTCAGCGGGACGGCGAGCCCGCACAGCCACAGGTATCGCTTGCGGTCCCGCCACTGCGCCACAGCGGCACCGTCCCCCACCATCTACACCAACCCCCTGGTTGTCTCGCCCATCCCCCGAACATCACGGTTCCCACATGCGTATGCCCGCGACGCGCCGGAATGTTACCGAATGGTAGGACAAAAGAGACGAACTGCCCAATGGGTTGTGACCTGGACCGAAAGCAGCAGCGGCGCCGCACCGAAGGTGCAGCGCCGCCGAATTGTCGGGACGAACCCGCTCAGATGGGACGAACCCCCTGGGCCTGCGGACCCTTCTGTCCCTGTCCGATCTCGAACTCGACCCGGGCCCCTTCGTCCAGCGACTTGAAACCGGAACCCTGGATCTCCGAGTAGTGAACGAACACGTCGGGTCCACCGCCGTCCTGCTCGATGAAGCCGAAACCCTTTTCGGCGTTGAACCACTTCACAGTTCCCTGTGCCATACCGTACGACTCCTCAATCCACCCGCGCGTCACCCCGACGCCACGGTCACAAGTCGTCATGATTGCACTTTTCGGGCCGAACGTCGCGGTGGACGCGGCGACGCGCCCCAAATCCGGCTGAAACCCGGTTGCGGACGGGTGGCACCATGGACGCCGTGAGTACAGGAGAACAGGGCCACCTTCACCACCGCATCAGCCGGAAACTCGAGCAGTCCGCGAAGCTGCAGAACGTGCTGTACGAGATCCGCGGGCCGGTGCACGCGCACGCCGCGCGGCTCGAGGCGGAGGGGCACCGCATCCTCAAGCTCAACATCGGCAACCCGGCGCCGTTCGGGTTCGAGGCGCCGGAGACGATCGTGCAGGACATGATCGCCGCGCTGCCCCACGCCCAGGGTTACTCGGAGTCGAAGGGCATCGCGTCGGCGCGCCGGGCCATCGTCACCCGCTACGAACTCGTGCCGGGCTTCCCGAAGCTCGACATCAACGACGTCTACCTCGGCAACGGCGTCTCCGAGCTGATCACGATGACGATGCAGGCCCTGCTCGACGACGGCGACGAGGTGCTGATCCCGGCGCCGGACTACCCGCTGTGGACGGCGATGACGTCCCTGGCCGGGGGCACGCCGGTGCACTACCTGTGCGACGAGTCCAACGAGTGGAATCCCGACATCGAGGACATCGAGTCGAAGATCACGGACAAGACCAAGGCCCTGCTGGTCATCAACCCGAACAACCCGACGGGCGCCGTGTACTCGCTCGAGGTGCTCGAACAGCTGGTGCAGCTGGCCCGCCGGCACCAGCTGCTGCTCCTGGCCGACGAGATCTACGACAAGATCCTCTACGACGACGCCAAGCACATCTCCCTGGCCACCCTCGCCCCCGACCTGCTGTGCCTGACCTACAACGGCCTGTCGAAGGCCTACCGGGTGGCCGGATACCGGTCGGGGTGGATGACGATCACCGGTCCGAAGGAGCATGCGGCCGGCTTCCTCGAGGGCATCGATCTGCTCGCCTCGACCCGCCTGTGCCCCAACGTGCCGGCTCAGCACGCCATCCAGGTCGCGCTCGGCGGGCACCAGAGCATCGAGGACCTGATCCTGCCCGGTGGCCGGCTGCTCGAGCAGCGCGACGTCGCGTGGGAGCGCCTGAACTCGATTCCCGGGGTGAGCTGTGTCAGGCCCCGCGGCGCCCTGTACGCCTTCCCGCGCCTCGATCCGGAGGTGTACGAGATCCACGACGACGAGAAGCTGGTCCAGGACCTGTTGCTGCAGGAGAAGATCCTGATGGTGCAGGGCACCGGTTTCAACTGGCCGGATCCGGACCATCTGCGGATCGTGACGCTGCCCTGGGCCCGCGACCTCGCGGTGGCCATCGAACGGTTCGGCAACTTCCTGTCCAGCTACAAGCAGTGACAGCAGCGATCTTCACCTGCAGCGACCGCCGTCGCGACACGCCCGGGATGCGCGACACGCCGAACGTTGTCGAAAGTATATGTTGCCACGAACGAACCGCATCGTCGCAGGCCGAGCCACCAGCAGCGGCCGGGAACGAGCGTTCGGCCGGGTTCCGGTGAGGACCGACACACCGTAGGCACTACCCGGCGACCCGACAGAAGCAGTACGTTTGTCTACGGCACCTCAGCGTGCTGGGCTCCCTGATCATCGCCAACCCCCCTGTGCGAGATCAGGTCGAAGGTGGCGGGGACACCCCCCTGCTCCCCGCCACCACCAGCCCTTCTCCCCTCACATGACGGCCTGTTCCGCGATGCGACCTCGCCGCGACCACGTCGTTACCCTGTGGCGGTGACACCAGCAGAGCCCACCGGCCCCAGCCACGGACACGGGCACGGACACGGACATTTCTCCGGACCCGTCCCCGTCGGCCCCACCGCCGCGAAGGTCGTCGTCGGACTCCTCGTCGCGATCGGCATCGCCGTGCTCGCGGGCGCCGTCGCCCTGTGGCCGAGCCAGGAGGCCGTCGACATCCCGGCCCCCCTCCAGACCACCGGCGGCGGAGCCGTCGTCACCGAGGCCGGCACCGTCGTCGAACAGGACATCGGCGCGTGCGGCAGTAGTTCGGCCGGCCGGCCGTTCGCCGGCGACCCCGTCCCACCCCCCACCGAGGCCTACCAGTGCCAGCGCAGCATCGTCACGATCGATTCCGGCCCCAACGAGGGCACCCGCACGCTGCTCGAGATCGGGCCCGGACCGGGGCAGCCCGACCTGCGGGTCGGCGAGGAGATCCGGCTCGTGCGGCAGGTCGACCCGTCCGGCGCCACCCAGTACTCGTTCTACGACTACGCCCGCGGCCTCCCGATCGCGCTCATCATCACGGCCTTCGCCGTGGTCATCGTCGCCGTCGCCCGCTGGCGCGGCCTGCGCGCCCTGCTCGGCCTGCTGATCGCATTCGGTGTGCTCGTGGTGTTCATGCTCCCCGCGTTGCTCGACGGCCAACCCGCCGTGCCCGTCGCGCTGGTCGGCGGCGCGATCATTCTCTACGCCGTGCTGTATCTCGCGCACGGGGTCAACCTGCGCACCAGTTCGGCCCTGCTCGGCACCCTCGCGTCGATGCTGCTCGCCGCCGTGCTCTCGTACGTCACGATCCGGATGACCCACCTGACCGGGCTGTCCGAGGAACAGAACACCGACGTGCAGCTGTACCTCGAACAGGTCAGCATCACCGGTCTGCTGCTCGCCGGCTTCATCATCGGCTCCCTCGGCGTCCTCAACGACGTGACCATCACCCAGGCGGCGTCCGCGTTCGAACTGGCGGCCCTCGATCCCACCGCCTCGCGCCGGAAGGTGTTCTCCTCCGCGATGCGGGTCGGCCGCGACCACATCGCCAGCACGGTCTACACCCTCGTGCTGGCGTACGCCGGTGGCGCCCTGCCGCTGTTGCTGCTGTTCAGCGTCGCCGGCCGGTCCATGTCGGACGTGCTCACCGGCGACGCCGTCGCCATCGAGGTGGTGCGGGCGTGTGTGGGCGGTATCGCACTGGCGCTGTCCGTTCCGCTGACCACGGGCATTGCCGCGCTGCTGGCCCGGCCCGGCGCCCCGGAGCCCGCAGCCCGCAAGGGCCGCCATGCCCGGTGACCGGTTCGACGGCCGCGGGCGTCGGTGAACGTGCGAACGATAGGTATTCTTCCCCTGTTGTCGTCCGGTGCGAGGGACCGGAGTCACGACACACGAGATCGAAGGGCAGGGGCCATGTTCTCCGAGCAGCACAGGCCTGCCGGCGCACCACCAGGAATAGGCACCACAACTTCGCCGGTCGCTCTGGACACCGACTGGGCCCAGGAGGAGCCGTCGGTCCTCCTGATCGAGGACGACGCCGGCGATGCGCTCATCGTCGAGGAGCTGGTGGCGGACAGCGCGCAGGGCATGCGCCTGGAATGGGTCCAGACGATGGCCGCGGCCCGCGCCGAACTGGCCGCCGGTCTGCCCGACTGCATCCTGCTGGATCTGCATCTGCCCGACGCCCAGGGCATGGACGCCCTCGCGCGAGTGCAGCAGTACGCCGCCGGCGTCCCGGTCGTGGTGCTCACCGGCCTCGCCGAGGAGCAGACGGGCCTGGCGGCGGTCGCTGCCGGCGCCCAGGACTATCTCGTCAAGGGCCGCGTGGAGCCGGACCTGTTCGGCCGGACCGTGCGCTACGCCATCCAGCGCAAGCAGGCCGAGCACGCCGCCGTCGCGTTGCAGGCCAGCCGGCTGCAGGCGCAGGAGAACACCCGCCTCGAACGCGGGCTGCTGCCGTCGCCGATGCTGCGCCACGCCGGCGACGTGGACATCGTGGCGCGCTACCGGCCCGGAAGTGACCAGTCGCTGCTCGGCGGGGATTTCTACGACGTCGTGCAGACCGAGGACGGCGCCGTGCACGTGCTCATCGGCGACGTCAGCGGGCACGGTCCCGACGAGGCCGCCCTCGGGGTGAGCTTGCGGATCGCCTGGCGCACCCTCGTGATCACCGGCGTGACCGGTGTCGCCCAGTTGCAGAAGCTCGAACGGATCATGGTCGCCGAGCGGGCGAACGAACGGCACTTCGCCACCCTCACCAGTCTCGTCATGTCGCCGGACCGGCGCCGGGTGCAGGTGATGCGCGCCGGGCATCCGGGCCTGCTGCTGCACAGCCCCCGGGCGGTCGACTGGGTCGAGGCGCCCGGCGGACCCGCACTCGGGTTGCTGCCCGGTGTCTCGACGTGGCCCGTGCACGAGTTGGAGCTGCCGGAGGGCGGCGGCATCATGATGTTCACCGACGGGCTGTTCGAAGGCCGGGTCGGCGACGGCGGGGAACGCCTCGGCGAGGAGGGGCTGCTGCGGCTGGCCCGCGAGGAGGGTCACCTGGCGCCCGAGGCCTTCGTCGACACCCTGATAGACCGGGCCGAGGCCCTGGCCGAAAGTCACGGAGGACTCGGCGACGACGTGGCCGTGGTGCACGTGCGATGGAGCGAGAAGGCAACGGAGCAGACATGAGAGACCCGTCGATGCCCGAACCCAAGGTCGAGCGGGTGCGCTCGCGGCTGACGGTCCAGAGCTGGTTCCAGGTCGCCTTCGCGGTCCTTGCCGTGTTCGTCGTGCTCGGCACCATCGTGGGCGGGTACTTCATCCAGCGCACGGTCCAGATCACCGACGAACTGGTCGACCAGATCCAGCCGGCCCGCGCCGAGGCGTACCGGCTGCAGGCGGCGCTGCTGGACCAGGAGACCGGCGCCCGCGGCTACGCCGCCACCGCCGACGTCGAGTTCCTCGCGCCGTACCTGACGGGCCAGCAGGTCGAGCAGGAGGCCGCTGACCGGATGCGGGAATACACCGCCGGCCACCCGGAATTGCGCGCCGACGTCGACGAGATCGAGGCAGCGGCCGAGGCCTGGCGCGCCGACTACGCAGAGCCCCTCGTGGCGAGCGTCGTCCCCGGCGTCCCCGCCCCGGTGGATCCCGCGGCCACCGAGCGGGGACGGACCACGTTCGACGCCATGCGCACCCTGTTCGAGGAGCAGAACGCGGCACTCGTCCAGGCCCGCGCGGACGGCTACGACGACCTCCTGCACGCCCGGACCATCCGCAACTCGGTGCTGGTGGCGATGGTGGCGGGCTTCCTGCTCACCGGCCTGCTCATGGTGATCCTGGTACACAACCTTGTCGCCCTGCCCCTGGTCAGCCTGCGCGCGGCGACGCGGCGGGTCGTCGCGGACGGCAACTTCGACCAGCACATCCACCCTCAGGGCCCGAAGGACATCCGGATCCTGGCCCGGGACGTCGAAGCGATGCGCGGGCGCATCGTGTTCGCGCTGGCCGCAGCACACACCCAGCACGAGCAACTCGCCCAGCAGAAGGCGGACCTCGACACCCAGGCCGAGGAACTGCGCCGTTCGAACGCCGAACTCGAGCAGTTCGCCTACGTCGCGTCCCACGACCTGCAGGAGCCGTTGCGCAAGGTCGCGTCGTTCTGTCAGCTGCTCGAGAAGCGCTACGGCGACAAGCTCGACGAGCGCGGTGCCCAGTACATCGCGTTCGCCGTCGACGGCGCCAAGCGCATGCAGGTCCTCATCAACGACCTGCTGACCTTCTCCCGCGTCGGCCGGGTCAGCGACGACCACGTGCGCGTCGACCTGGATCAGCCGCTGGACAAGGCCGTGGCCAATCTCGCCGCCGCGATCGACGAGTCCGGCGTGCGCATCGAACGCCCCGAGAATCTTCCCGAGATCACGGGAGATCCGACCCTGCTGACGATGCTCTGGCAGAATCTGGTGGGCAACGCGATCAAGTTCCGCCACCCCGACCGCACTCCCACCGTGCAGATCACCTGCGACCGGGACGAGGGGGATCAGGACGGGCCCGGAACCTGGACGTTGTGCGTCACGGACAACGGCATCGGCATCGACGCCGAGTTCGCCGAGAAGGTGTTCGTCATCTTCCAGCGTCTCCACGGCCGCGACGTCTACACCGGCACCGGCATCGGGCTGGCGGTGTGCAAGAAGATCGTCGAGTACCACGGTGGCAGGATCTGGATCGACACCGAGCACACCGAGGGCACCCGGTTCTGCTTCACGGTCCCCGCCCTGCCCGACGAAGAACCCGAAGCGCCCGCCCCGGCCGACGCCGACCTCGAAGGAGCCCCCGCATGACCCCCGCCGAGCCCATCGACGTCCTGCTGGTCGAAGACGACCCGGGCGACGAACTGATGACCCGCGAGGCCTTCGAGGACAACAAGATCGGCAACGAGCTGCACGTGGTCCGCGACGGCGAGGAGGCCCTGGACTTCCTGTACCAGCGCGGCGCGTACACCGAGGCGCCGCGTCCCGACCTGATCCTGCTCGACCTCAACCTGCCCAAGTACGACGGGCGGCAGGTCCTCGAGAAGATCAAGTCCGACCCGGATCTGTCCGACATCCCGGTCGTGGTGCTCACCACCTCGGCCGCCGAGGAGGACATCCTGCGCAGCTACCGGCTGCACGCCAACGCGTACGTCACCAAGCCGGTCGACCTCGACCAGTTCATCGGGGCGGTCCGGCAGATCGACGAGTTCTTCGTCCAGGTGGTGCGGCTGCCCCGCCGTCGCCAGTAGTCCCGGGCGGCCGGACCGGCGTCAGATGCTCCAGCGCATGGTGACGACGGTCCCGCTGTCGGCCGGGGCCACGGTCGCCGTGTCCGCCAAGGAGTTGATCAGGGTGAGGCCGTGCCCGCGCGAGCTCGTGCTCGGGTCGGTGTCGTTTGCGCGCCAGCTGCCCCGGTCGATGATGGCGACCTCGACCTGGCGGTCGGCCGGGATCAGCGTCGCCTCGAGGTCGAGCGTGCCCGACGCACCGTCGCGGTAGGCGTGCTCGACGGCGTTGGCGAGGGCCTCGTAGCTGGCCAGCAGCACGTCGCGGGCCAGCTCGGGGCTCACGTGCACCGCGTCGAGCCAGCGTTCCAGGGCTCGCCGCAGCACGGTCAGCTGACCGGGCTCGGCGCGCACGCGCCGATAGGCAAGCGTGACCGAGTCGCACAGCGGGGTGTTCTGCGGCGAAAACATCGTTTGTACTCTAGCCTGTCGCGCTGGGCGCCATCAGGTTCGCGGGTCCCCGGCAGCGGACGGGGCCCGTCAGATGGGTAACCGCAGCTCCGGCGGCACTTCGATCGTCGGCAGCGGCGGTAGCGGCGGCAGCGTCGGCACCGGGATGTTCAGGCCGGGGATCAACGGCGGCGGTGCCGTGGCGGGGGGCGGCGGAGGCGGCACCACGCGCGCGGTCGTGGGGTCCTCGACCGGCGGGACGGTCGTGGTCGTCGTCGGTGCCGGTGCCGGCGCAACGGCGGGCGCCGGCTGCGGGGTCGGCGACGGCGTCGTCACGATCACCTCGGTCTGCCGGATATCCGACTCGTCGTCGCCGGCGAGGGTGTTCTGGGCGCCGAGCGCCAAGCCGATCATGGCAACCACGCCCAGGGCGGTGCCGGCCAGCCCGGCCCCGCTGATCTGCCGTTTGGACACGTGCGGTTCGTGAGCGGTCGCCGCCCGCTTCCGCCTCGGTGTCCTGGTCTCGCCGGACGGTGGGGGCGGGGCGGGGCGCGCCAGCCGCTCGGTGCGGTGCGGCGCCGTGCCGCCCGGCGGGACGATGCGTTCGGTCGCGGCCGGGGCGGCGAGTTGTTCGGTGACCGCGGTGTCCGCGGCGACGGCGCGCAGGGCGCCACCCTTGGCCAGGACGAGCTCGGGTTCGTGCGGAACCACGACGGGCAGCTTCGTCCACGTCTCGAGCACCCGGCGCACCAGGCGGACGTGGGCGCCACCGCCGAGCAGCACGATCGTCTCGGGCCGGGCGCCGGACCGCTGCACGACGTCGCGCACGAACCGCGCCGAGGCCTCGACGAGCGGGGTGATCAGCGGTTCGAACGTCTCCAGGGACATCAGGATCACGCCGGCGGTGCCCGGCACGGCGACGGCGTCGCTGCCGGACAGCTGTTCCTTCGCCGCGCGGCACTGGGCGACGAACTCCTCGTCCTGCGGGTCGTCGGGCCGCCACACGCCGTCCGAGCCGAGCAGGTGCAGGCGCACCGCGTCGTCGAACAGGCGCCCGGCGACGGCCCCGGTGCGTTCGGTGTGCACGGCGCCGGTGCTGCGGTCGGCGACGGTGACGGTGAGCCCGGACGCGCCGAGGTCGTAGAGGACCGCGACGTCGGCGGTGAGCTCGCCGGTGGCCCGCAGGTACGTCAGTGCGGCTTCGGACTCGCCGACGAGCCGGTAGCGGTCGAGTCCCTGCTCGGCCATCGCGGCGCGGAGCCGTTCGGCCTCGGCGGCGTCGCGGTACACCAGGCCCGCGCGCTCGACGCTCTCCCCCGCGATGCCGGCCTGCACGAGCACGCCCACGGTCTGCGCCGCGAGGCGTGCCGGGTCGTCCCGTCTGGTCTCGACCACCTGGAACTGGTAGCCCGCGGAGGGTGCGTCCGGATCGATCGGACGAACGATCCGGACGGCACTCGTCCCTGCGGTCACCCCGAGAACCGAACTCATCAGCCGCCTTCTGATCGTGTTTTGCGCCGCACAGCCTCCCCCGGCGCATCCCGACCGCCCGATGCTACCGAACGGTCCGGACAGACCCCCGGCCGAATCGGACATGCGGCCCGGGAACCGGACGAACGACCCTTCGGCTGCCTACGATCGAGCGATGCGGGTTCTGTACGTCTGTACCGGAAACATCTGCCGATCGCCCACCGCCGAGCTGTTGACCACCGCCTTCGCGAAGGAGGCGGGCCGGGGTGAGCTGTCCGCCCACAGTGCCGGCACCCGCGGCATGGTGGGCCGGCCCATGGAGCCGACGGCGGCGCTGGTGCTGCGTCAGCTCGGCGGCGAACCCGACGGCTTCGTCGCCCGGCGTCTGTCGCCGCGCATCGCGCAGGACGCCGACCTGGTGATCACGATGGCCGAGTCGCATCGCGGGGCCGTGCTGCAGTCGGCGCCCCGGATGCTCAAGCGGACGTTCACGCTGCGTGAGGCCGCGCGGCTGCAGCAGCTCAGCGGCGCCGAGACCGTCACCGAACTGGCCGCGGCCCGGGCGCAGTTTCCCGCGCCCGGGCCGGAGGATGTGACCGATCCGATCGGCCGCGACGAGGACACGTTCGTCGCGGTCGGGACCGAGATCGCCGATCTGCTGCTACCGCTGCTCGCCCGGATCCACGACTGATCCGTTGCGCGGGCCCGGCAGGGGCGAGGGCGCGACGGGCCGCGATACCGCCGTCGGCACCGACTGCTGGTGGGCGGGCTCGGCGGAGTACGCCTGCGGGGTCCGGTAGTGCTGCCCGGCCTGCGCGTCGCCGGGACCCTGCTGTTCCGGCCGGTACGGTTCCGGCCGGCTGGGCTCGCCCCGGTGGCGACGGCCGCCGGTGGGTTGCGCGGCGGGCTGGGCGGGCGCGTCCGCGGCGGCCTTCTTCACCGCCGGGTCGGACTCGTAGTAGTAGCGGTACTCGTAGGCGCCGCGTCCCTTGTTCGGCGTCATCGTGATGATCGTGCCGAGCAGGTGCGCACCGGCGCTGCCGAGGTTGCCGACGGCGCGGCTGAGCTGCTCTCGGGTGGTCTTGCCGTGGCGCGCGATGAGCAGTGCGCCGTCGGTGGCCGCGGCGAGCACGACGGAGTCGGTGACGGGCAGGACCGGCGAGCCGTCGATGATGACGTACTCGAAGCGCGCCCGCAGGTCGTCGAGGACGTGCTTGGCGGTGTCGGAGCCGAGCAGCTCGCTGGGGTTGGGGGGCAGCGCCCCGGAGGCCAGCACCCACAGGCCCTGGTACTGGCTGGGCTGCAGCACGTCCTCGAGGCCCGCCTGGCCCGAGAGCACGGTGCTGAAGCCGACGTCGCCGACGACCCCGAGGTACTTCGACACCCGCGGCCGGCGCAGGTCCCCCTCGACGAGCACGACGGAGTGACCGGCCTCCGCGAGCACCAGGGCGGTGTTGATGGCGGTGGTGGTCTTGCCCTCGGCGGGCAGGGCGCTGGTGACGACGATGACGCGCGGCGGGTTGTCGACGTCGAGGAACTTGAGGTTGGTGCGCATCTCCCGGTACGCCTCGGCGCTGCCGGAGTTCGACTCCTGGAAGGCGATCGCCGCGTGCTCCTGCCGTTCCTTGTCGAGCGGGACGGTGCCGACGAGGCCGGTTCCGGAGAGTTCCTCGACCGTCTTGCGGTCCTTGACGGTGTTGTCGAGCCGGTCGCGCAGCACCGCGAGCGCGATGCCGAGGAGCAGGCCGACGGCGAAGCCGAGCGCGAGGTTGCGCTTCGTCTTCGGCGAGACCGGGGTCGCCGGGGTGTCGGCGTGCTGCTCGACGACGACCCGCGCGGTGGGCTCACCGCCGTTCTCGGGGGTCTCGAGCTCGCGGGCCATCACGACGAACTCGTCGGAGAGGGCGTTGGCGAGGTCCCGGGCCCGTTCGGGCGACGCGTCGTCGACCTTGACGTCGACGAGCACGGTGTCGGGCGCGGACGAGGCGGTGACCTTCTCCGCCAGCTGCGACGACGTCAGGTCGGACAGGCCCAGCCGGTCGAGGGTGCGCTGCGCCAGCGTGGTGCCGGTGAGCAGCTTCGTGTAGGAGGCGACGCGCTGCTGCGAGAACAGGTTGCCCTGGTAGATCTCGTTGACCGAGGCCCCCGACGAGGTGGAGACGAACAGCCGGGTGCTCGCCTGGTAGATCGGGGTGGTGAGCAGGGAGGCTCCGAGCGCACCGAGTACCGCCACCACGGTCGTCACGGCGACGATCTTCCATCGCGCCTGCAGGATGCGTAGGTAGTCGTGTACTTCCATTACGGTGTCTCCCTCGTTGCTGTGACACTGTCGGTGCACCCTACGGGCGCGGAAATCTGTCGTGCGGTCAGGTGCCGGGCGAGCGTGGGGCCGATCACGGCCAGCGCGCCCGGGGTGGTCAGGTCGGAGTGCGGGTAGGGCACGTCGTGCTCGGTGACGCGGCCGCGGACGTGCCGTCGCCAGCTCGCCGCGAGGTCGGGTCCGGCCGGTCCGGCGGGCCGGGCGCGGAACAGCAGCGCGTCGCCGTCGAGGACGCGGGGGGTGTGCGCGGTGACGGCCTCCTCGAGGGCGGCGCCCGCGGCGAGCGCCCGCTCCCGGATCTCGGCGACGAACGTCGACGGCAGGCCGGGCACCTCGAGTTCGACGACGGGTTCGTCCGGCAGGGCCGCGACGTCGGGGAGGGTGTCGGGGGTGAGCGTGTCGAGCAGGATCAGCGACGCCACCTGCTGCCCCGCCTCGTGCAGCTGCACGGCCATCTCGTGGGCGATGGTTCCGCCGAGCGACCAGCCCAGCAGGTGGTAGGGGCCGTCGGGCTGGACGGTGCGGATCCGGTCGACGTAGCGGGCGGCGAACTCGGCGACGGTGCGCGGCAGCGGCTC